>JAHHLP010000535.1 GCA_018679295.1 Rhodothermia bacterium | reverse complement strand
GGCTATGAGAGCCCTTGTCTCGACGGCGCGATCACACCATCAGCCTGGATCGATCATACTCACGATAACTGATCACCTAATAAGACAATGAAAACGACTTTGAAACATATCGTGTCCGCCCAATCATTTGTAGCGGTGCTTGCTGTGGCTCTCCTGTTCGGGATGCAGGAAGCCAATGCTCAGCGAGCGCCTGGATCCGTAGGAATCGGTGCACAGATAGGTGAACCGAGCGGCGTATCGCTGTTCGTCTATAACCCCCAGCGCATGTCGTACGACTTCCTCGCGGCATGGGACATGGACGACTTCTTTTTCCTCAATTCCCACGCGTTGTTCGAGGAGCACTTCGGTCGTTCGAATCGCGCACATTTCTTCTATGGTCCTGGAGCCTTCATTGGGCTGAGAGATCGCTCTAATGACCAAGATGATGACGTGGTCGTCGGTGTTAGCGGACGTGTCGGCGTAGGGTACCTGTTTGACAGGTTCGAGGTATATGCTCAGCTAACGCCGCGTTTGGCACTAAGCCCATCTACCGATGGAGACTTCGGTGGAGGCGTTGGGTTTAGGTTTTACCTCAACTAATTGATGTCGTCAGCGAACGATTGAGGGGTCCGGCTTGAACGGTCGGACCCCTTTTTTTTGTGATGGTAGATTTTTCTGACGGCAGATATGAAACGCGGCCCAGTGTGTCGTTGGCACGATCGGAAATATCGAGCGGGCGCGGCCTCGCGTACCGGCCCTGCGCAATTCACTTGAGGAACTCCCGCATATACTCGTAGCGCATGGTGAGCTGTCCTTTCCAGAGTATCGTTGCGTTTCCAAGTTCAGGTGCAAGTCCGGCATCCTCGAGGCTGCCGTCGAAGCGCGCCGACAGCAGTTGCGGCAGAAATCGCTCCAACTCTTGGCCAAATCGAATGGATGCGTCGCGCGAGAACTCACACGGTAGATTCGTGACAGCCATTACCGTTACGCCGTCGCGGTGCACGCCCATTCGGTGTTGATCTGCACGCGGATCGTATGTAAAAACCGGGTCGTCAATCCAGGTCTCTCGCGAGAACTCGATCGACCCGTTCGGGTCACAGGTAATATCTCCGATGACCTTAAGAGGCGTTCCCGCGTCCCACACTTTCGCCATAAGGTCTGAGGATACGGTTCGTGGATATCGACTTGACCAGACGATGCAGTTGACGAGCACGGTAACATGCGGTAGCACGTTGTCCAGATTCGACTCGAAATAGTTCGGATTCTTTAGGTAGAACTCGATGCGCTCGTGCTGTGATAGTGCATCAAACGTCGATACCTGATCCGAATGCTGGCTTCGAATCCGGTACATCTCGTCAACCTCGAGAACCAGCTTATAGATCCTCGCGCGGCTGCCACTGCTGACCACTTCATCGAGATCTTTGATGCTGATCTCCGTCACCGGCAATAGGTCGAGTAGCTCTTGCACGCCGGCGCTCGTCTTGCCGCGGCCGAGAACGCAGATGACGACCGGCGGAATAGCGGCCGGGGTTCCGAAACGGTCGACGAGTTTGCCAACCTCTTTAAGTGTGTTTCGAACCTCGGCAAGGTCAGGTCGGCTGATGGCTTGTTCGATGTTTTGAAAGACGCTGTCGATCCCTTCTGCCTCGAGACGACGACCCAAGGTCCAAAGCGTGTCCACTATGCCGGCATAGCCTGCGAAATATGTGAAGGTCGTCAGGAGGCGGTTACCACCTGTGTCGGCGACGAGCTCGTAGTCGACAAGAGTGACCTTGGCTGCAATCATCGCCTCAAGCAGTGGACGATTCTTCTCCTGACCCTTGTGCGTGTGCGAGAAAAAGAAATACACCTTTTCGGGCAGAAGAAGCGGTGGTTCGACCTCTTTCAACCCGAAGATGATGTCTGCCTCCGTCAGGTCCTCTCGTACATGCGCTCCTGCATCTACGTACTCGTGATCGCCAAACGCGCGCTTCCTTTCGTGCGTGGCGGGGTTGATGGCAGGCTGGACGAGTACTTGTCCCCCGGCTTCCACGATTCGACGCGTTTGGGCGGGCGCTATCGCGCTCCGCTGCTCACCGATTCTCTCGGTGTCCTCCCGGCGAATTCCGATTGTGTTAAGCATAGATGTCAGACTTGCGGACTTAAAGATAGTGGGCTTCATAAATTCCGATTACAGAGTTCGAACGGAAGCGGATGACGAAGGAAGCGTACATAGGACTGGGATCCAACATTGAACCAAGGGCTCGGCACCTCGTTCGCGCCGTTCACAGGCTTGATAGTCAACCGTTTATTAGAGTCGATGCGGTGTCACCCGTTTTCAGCTCGGAAGCGCTCACCCGGGAAGGGGAGGAGCAACCTGATTTCCTGAATGCCGTCGTTAGGGTAGAAACCATGCTTGATCCACATTCAATGCTTGACGCATGCTTGAGGATCGAGCGGGAATTGGGTCGGGAACGAGCATCAAGGGGTTGGGCACCTCGCACGATCGATCTCGACCTCCTGGTTTACACCGACCAGGTGATTGAGTCGGAGACGCTTACAGTCCCACACCCTCGAAT
>JAHHLP010000072.1 GCA_018679295.1 Rhodothermia bacterium | reverse complement strand
AGAGGTCAGGGGTTCGACTCCCCTTGGCTCCACCCCTGAAGTCCTGTCATAACGTCGAATACGGCGATTATGGTCAGGATTTTTTGTTTGGGCCAGGCTTCCAACGGCGGATGAAGGGACCTACACCATGACGGAGGAGGGAGCGGACAAAACATCGGTAGGGTAGCCCTGCCACCGAAGGACTTTTGTCCGCTATCTGAAGTGGGTCTGAAGAAACCCGGCTAGGCTTGCGAAGAAAGCTTCTGGCTGTTCCACGAAAGGAAAATGACCACACTTTTCAATGAACGCGATCTCCGCGTTGGGAATAGTCTGGACGATCTTCTCTGCGGTGCGCCCACCCAGAAATCCCTGTCGCCCCTGCAAAACCAGGACGGGACCTTCGTACGCTCTCAAAGCCGGTCGAAGGTCGTATCCAACGCGAATCAGGTCTTTGGTCATTAACGGAGCGATCGTACTGAAGTCCTGTTCGACGACAAGGTTCTCCAGTATCTGCAGCATGTCGGTGGACCGATAGAGCCTCGAGGGAAGCAAGGCTCGGTAGTATTCGTATGCAGCCCGTTCCGGATCGGCTGCCCTGCGCTCCGGATCACTCCAGAACTTCAGGGTGGCAAGGTCAGATTCTGAGTAGTTCAGGTTGTCGAAGGCGTAATCCAGATACTCCAGGTCGATCCCGATCGATCCGATGAGCACCATCCCGGCACTGTGACGTGGGTGGGCAGCGGTGACGGCCATTGCAAGGCCACCGCCCCAAGAATGCCCTATGATGAGCCACCGTTCGATGCCAAGATGCCGTCTGACGGCTTCCACATCCTCGACGTAGTTCTTCAAGGTGATTGTTGTGCTGTCCAACACAGCTAGTTGCGACAGCCCGGTGCCCCGCTGGTCAATCAGCACGACCTTGTACTCATCATCGAGCTTCCTCGCTATAGGCATCAGGGCGGTGCTGGAGGCTCCTGGACCGCCGCTCAGCAGGACTACCGGAAAGCCCTCGCCGAACACCTGATAGTGAATGGCGACGTCGCCTCGATCGACCTGCCCCACGACCTGGGCCAACGCCGGATGGCTGGCGAGGAGGCTGCAGGAGAGCAAAAAAAAGCCTTGGGCGAGTTGCATTCTTTGGTCGGCGTCTTGTCCGGCTATATCGCGGTTTCGAACGCGGGGTGATCCCGGCTCGGTATATCGCAGAGGAAAACTACCAGCCTTAGGGTCAAACTATGAGCAACCTTCCGGGGAATTGGTGATAGGCACCGAAGCCCCATCGGGCTTTAGCACAGATGGAAATTCCAGCGCCGGTATTTCAGCTCGCCCACTTTGACTTAGTGAAACATACTATATGTGCATCCTATGTTCAACCGTGACGCGTCTGAGTTATCCAAAGCGAACTTAGTATCTACCGCCGCCACAGCGTCGCACAGGCACTGTTCCGTATGTGCCCCCTCAGGCTTCATAGGTGTGATAGCGCTTTGAGGAAGCCGCTGAAGTACTTGGTGCTGGGACCGCCGACCGGCTGCACTGGAAGCATGGCAAGAAAATGGCGGATCTTGAGCGGAAGCACGCGAAGAAACGAGACAAGATTCTGCGCAAAGCCGATTATTAGTCAGTTCACGGTTAAGAAAAAGGCGGGCCCCTGCAGGGCCCGCCCGTTCCGCCGGTGGTGGACCGTTCCAAATGCCGATGCGACTTATTTCAGCAGCGTCATGGATCGAGTCGCCGCACCAACCGGCGTAGTCAAACGGTACAGATAGGTCCCGCTTGGCAGGATGCCGGCATCAAAGGACACGCGACTAACACCTGCCGCAACAGTCTCGTCGATGAGCGTCGCGACCTCACGACCAAGCATGTCGTACACGACGAGTGAGACGTGTCCGCCAATGGGAATTTCCATTTCGATAGAGGTGGTCGGATTGAAAGGATTCGGGTAGTTCTGCTCGAGCGCGAAACGCTTAGGTACCTCTTCATCGAGCTGCTCCACGTCCGTTGCCGTGGCGCTGGATCGTACTACGCCACTGCCTTGAGTCCCCAAATACACGCGATTGTCTTTTATGTGCATCGCTGCGAACGTGCGGCCCGGCGGCCCGGGAATTCCCTCCGACATGTCGAACCAGGTATCGCCGTTGTCGAACGTTCTAAACAGCGTCCCTTGGGGCGCACTTATATAGAGAACTCCATTGCTGGCGATGGTCATGCTGCGGACGAAGGGTTTCCCGGAGCCAAAGAACGGATCTTCGTCGACAGGCAGTCCGTCACTCTTCAGTTCCCAGGTTGCCCCCGCGTCGGTAGACCGACGCATACCTCCATCTCCTCCGGTGAAAGTGGTTCCCCCGGGATGAAAAACGACGTCATTTAAGAACTCCACCTCGGGGTGTGCAGTCTGAGTCCACGTAGCTCCTCTGTTGACAGATCGATAGAGATTTCCCGGCCCCTGCGTCACGAGGTAGAGGTCACCGTTAGGAGCTTCACGGATCGAAACTGGATCCTGCCACTTATCCAGGGCCGGTGTAACGTTGCTCCATGTGGTCCCGTTGTTTGTCGAACGAGCCAAGACCAAGTCCGACTGCGGACGTGTTCTTCCCGCGATGAATACTTCGCCGCCTTCCACGGACCATATTCCACTAGCACCCTCCCAGTCGCTGAACAACGGGATAGCGACGGGCATCCATGAATTGCCTCCATCGCTCGACTTGTAGACGTCCCCTCCAAAAAACTCTCCCACATAGATATCGTCGTTCGATGCGATTGCAAGTGCCCTCGAGGACTCGAGCGGGATAGTGTCGATGCGAACCCATGGACCGGTGCCCGTTGCGGACCGATAGAGCCGACTGTTGGCCGAAACGAAAAAGGTACCATCGCTGGTGTTTGCTATTGTCTCAACGGACGTATCCACGAATCCGACAAAACTGGGAGACCATGTCGCTCCCATATCCGAAGACCGATAAATCCCGTCCGGCTCCGCGGTAACCAGAAGATCTTGATTTGCGGCGATCGCGATTCGTGCTGGAAAAGAAAATCCGCCGGATCCGGCCGGAGTCCATGAGTCCCCATTGTCCGAGGATACGCTGATCCCGACAATATCGGACGTTACAAAGATGTCTCCAGCGTCGTTAATGGCAATGTCCTGGACCCATCCGTTCTGTCCGGGTGTAGGATCGAGCGATGTCCAGGTCAGTCCGTTGTCGGTAGATCGGAAAACTTCTCCCTCTGTTCCACTACTCCAGTTGTTCGCCAAGGCAAAGAACGTCCCGTTGCCACTCACGGCCACGTCAACAACAACTGGATTACCGGGCAACGTCTGTAAGGTCCAGTTGAATCCCCCGTTGGTGGAGACCCTGAGTCCAGCGTCTTGGGCTGCCGCCGCAAAGACATTGCCGGTCCAAACGATCTCAGAAACGACGGCATCGTTCCCGAACGACGTCATCAACATCCCGCCCTCGCCTCCGTCCGTGCTCCGGTAGATGCCCCCGCTGCTTGTGTAGGACGTACCCACAAGCAGACCGACAGTGGGCACGTTGCGAAGTGACGTAACGTCTGTCGTTCCAAAGCCCTTCTTTGTCCAGGTGGCTCCGCCATCACTCGAAACGTACGTACCCCCTTCGCCAACGCCGGCGAGAATCTCTCCGGCGTTCAGTGATTCAAATGCTTGTACGGTCTCGGTGATGTCCGATGATGCCCGAGACCAGGTGACCCCATTGTTGGTCGAGTAAAAAATCACCCCGGATGTCGTGGCCGCCAGAACGGTTCCGTCAGTATGCACGTGGAAAGTATTGACAATGCCCCCTTCCGGGCCGCCCGTTTCCTCCCAGAGCAACGTCTGGCCGGCTGCGGGCAGCGATCCTAACAAGCACAGTGAGATCCCGAGAAGGGCCAGCCGACTTCGGTCGCCTTGGTCTCGTTTACGCTTCCGTTTCATGATTCCACCTCTGCTGAATGATTGATCGTCGCATCAAATCCGGCACCTGCAATGGGCACCGAATCACTGTCGGAAATCAACCATTTAGATAGAAGAGAGGCTTTTGCGTACTGCGCAAATGCTTTCAAAAAGTGCGCATTATGGGGGAATTGCCGTGCTCAGGCGTCCGTTGCGCCTTTAAGTACCTGCTTTCGGTACTCACTAGGAGATTTGCCGTACTGCCTCTTGAAGGCGGTCGCGAGACTTGCCTGACTGGAGAAGCCAACCTCAAATCCTATTTCCGAAACCGTACCGGCATTCTTGGCAAGGAGGTCGGCGGCACGGTGGAGGCGCATAGACCGGATCAGCTTTCCTGAAGATTGACCCAGAAGCGCATTGAGCTTTCGATTTATTTGGGAAACACTCATGCCGATCTCCCGGCTCAACATCTCGACAGAGAAGCTGCTGTCAGACATGTGTGCTTCAATCGAGTCCACAACGCGAGCGACGAAGGCCTGGTCAATATCTGATGCCTCGATCTCTGAGGGCAGAATCTGCGTGGCAGTTCTGAATCGTTCTCTGAGGTGGTTCCTGGACTCGATTAACTTCTGAGTCCGAAGTCTGAGTTCATGTGAATTGAATGGCTTCTCGAGATAGGCGTCTGCTCCTCGTTCGATTCCCTCCAGGCGATCCTCGATTTCGACACGGGCCGTTAGCATGATTATTGGGATGTGGCTCGTCCGTTCGTCTTTACGAAGCAGGCTTAACATCTCGAAGCCATCCATCTCCGGCATCATTACGTCTGAAATGATCAGGTCCGGAACAAGACGAACTGCCAAATCGAATCCGGCTCTTCCGTCAGCGGCCTCTCGCGTTACAAAATCCGGCGAGAGCTCCTGAACAGTGAACCGCCTCAAATCGGCGTTATCCTCAACGACAAGTACAATGTTCTCAGCGTCGTCGGAAATACCCAGTGCCTCCGCCTTGTTCTGGCTCTCCTCGTATGTCTGGGCTATCAAGGGCGTGCTGAGCTCGGTCCCTGCTTCCGTTTCGGAGTCAGCTACCTCTACATCGTCATCCTCAAGCTTCGGGTTCACAGGCAGAAACACGCGGAATGTAGTTCCAACTCCGACGACGCTCTCCACGTCAATCCGGCCGTCGTGGACGTCGAGGAGTTCCTTTGTTAGCGCGAGACCGATACCCGTTCCCTCGTGAGGTTGACGAGTCGGGGAGCTAACCTGATAGAATCTGTCAAATATGTTATCGAGACGATCTGCCGGGATTCCGCTGCCGGTATCGGAAACGACTATACACACTTCTTCCAGAGTATCGTGCCCACAGGTTGCCGACACCTGCTCCGGAAGCCTTCCCGTTTCAATTCGTATGGACACCCTGCCACCCGCAGGTGTGAACTTGATGGCATTGGACAAGAGGTTCGAGAAGATCTTCTCCAACTTGTCCAGGTCTGCCTTCAGGACCGTACCGTCATCGACCTGGCTGTCAAAAAACAGGACCAGATTGCGAGAATCGGCGAGCGTTTCAAATGAGAATAGAAGCCGCCGTAGAAAGGGTACGATCTCTACGGACTGAACACTCAGCCTCATGGCGCCTGCCTCCAGCTTCGACAAGTCCAGGAGTTGGTTGATGAGGCGCAGCAGGCGTTCACCATTCCGGGTGACTGCGTTTAGACGCTCGACATCTTCGTCGATTTCGGCCCGATCGTCAGCTTTTAGACGATCAGATCGGATTCGGTCAATCTGACCCAGAATCAGGGTCAGCGGCGTTCGGAATTCATGACTGATGTTCGCAAAAAAACGGGACTTCAGGGCGGACATCCGGGCCTGCGTATTCTTCAGCTCAACATGGGTCCGTTCGAGCTCGGCGTAGGCGTCTGCAAGCTCTCGTGCCTGTTCCAGTTCCTTTTCCCTGGCGCGTTCCTTTTCTCTGCGAACGGCCCGTCTCGAAAGCTGTACGGCTCCTGCCCAGACTGCTCCGATGACGAGAAGTAGATACGCTATCCAGGCCGCCGTACTCCGCCACCAGGGCGGCGCAATTACGATCTCTAAATCCGCCGGCGAACTACTCCATGGACCCAGGCCGGCCCGAGCTCGAACACGCAGTGTCCAGGTTCCGGGTGCAAGGCTGTTGTATCGGACACTTTGCGAGGATCCATTGTCGATCCAGGTGTCGTCTTTTGGATCAAGTCGGAACTGATAGCTTACTTGATCCGGAAACCTGAATTCCGGACTCAAGAAAGAGACCTGAACGTCGTTCTGTTTGTAGGGAAGGTTGATGCGCGACGCGTATGACAGCTCAGTCTGAAGCGGTGCATCGGGACCAGCTTCAACCGGCCTTCCGTTCACAATCAACTCATCGAGAATAGTGGTTGGGGGTTCATCCGAGGGAAATAGATTGTTTGGATTGATCACATTAAAACCACCTTTCCCTCCGACAAGGACCTGCCCGTACGGCCCCGACGTGATCGAGTGATAGGCAAACGTCGCGTCTACAATTCCATCCGAAGCGTCAAAGGTCCGAACTCCGCCACTTACGGGATCGACAACAGAAAGACCTCTCACACTTCTTCCCCAGATCGTGCCATTGTCAGCTACCAGTACGCCTAGCTGAGAAGACAAGTCCAGTCCTTGGCGAACGCCGACCGTCTCAAGAATTGAACCGTCCCTGTCCATCCGAACGAGACCAACCTGGTCGGTCGATAGCCAGTAGGTAGTGTCAGTTGCCTGGGAGATGCCCGTAATAGCAGGTGTCTGATAAATATCTTCAAACGAGAAGGATTCGATTTCACCTGAACCCGGTACAATTCGATTCATACCCTCCTCGGTACCAATCCAGACCGCATTGTGGGTGCCCAGGTACAGAATGTCGACACCCCGGTGATTCAGACCCGTTCCATCCTCCAGATACGGATAGGTCTCAATTTCGGCCGTCTTGGGATGCAGTCGATAAATCGCTTCGTCCGGCCCGACCCAGATCCATCCATCCTCGTCCTCTCGGATTCTGAGCGGATCCGGCGCTGTGATTTGAGACGCCGAGAGTGGTACTCGAATGCGGCTTCGCTTCTGGAAGGTGGAGTCGAACTCGAACAAACCACATCGGGTTAACACCCACAGACCTCCGGCAGAGGATGGTGTAACAGCTGTGCCTTCTGTCCGATAGCCAGAACAGCCCGCAGTCGGCGTTGCGAGTTCTCGCACGTCTTCTCCATCCCAAAGAAACGCACGATGTCCGCTGGTACCACCAGCGACACGGCGGTCCGGAAGCGTCGCCAGGTCAACAACGTATTCGTCCTGCATGTTCGATGGCAGTGATATGCTCTCGTGACGACCCGCCAGATCCGTTTTAACCAGTCCGGTATGGGTCGCGACCCAGAGTGTACCATCACTTCCGATGTAGGGCTGCCAAACACGACTGTCAGGCAGGGAGAATGGATCTGTAGGGTCAGCATCGTAGCGTGTCGTTTCGCCCGAATTAGAATCATAGCGCAACAGACCACCCCTGAACACACTCAGCCACAAAACGCCCGGTTCCAGACCCTCAACCAAGCCCACTATTCCAAAACCAAAGTCGCTGCTCACGAAATCCGTTAGCCGAACGACGAGAGGACCGAATCGCCCGGCTACGGGATCGAATTCATACAGTCCCTTTCTCCACGACGTTACCCAGAGGGAGCCGTCCGGTGTCGGATGAACCACTTCGATGTAGTTCTCAACAGAAAGTGGGTCGTCAGGGTTGGGAAGAAAACGGTCAACGTCTCCTGTCTCAAGATTGAGTCTGTTCAGTCCTCCGGGTTCACCTCCGACGAAGGGATTGCCTGTCCCAACCCAGACAATACCTTCCGAAGTCTCGTAGACATCCCGAACGAAGTTGCCCGCCAATGAATTTGGATTGTCTTCATCCCATGTATAGCGTTCAGAATGATGCGTGTCGGGATCAAACAGGTTTAGTCCACTGCCTGTCAGCACCCAGATTCGACCATTCCGTTCTTCGATTACCCATCCAACGGCATCTCCAGAAATAGAGTGCGGATCATCGGGATTGTGTCGGAATGAAGTAAACGTCCCGGTTGCTCGATTGAAGAGGTTTAGTCCCGCCCCGAGAGTGCCGAGCCACATTCGATTCTTGGAATCGAGCAGCAACCCGGTTACCCATTTGCCGGAGATGGTAGACGGATCGTCAGGATCGTGAAAGTATCCCTTGAAATTGCGACCATCATATCGGTAGAGTCCATCCCACGTTGCCAACCAAATGAGTCCCTTCTCGTCCTCCATGATCGTGCCGACCGGCGCTGTGGGCAACCCATCGCGCTGATCAAAGCGCTGGAACTTCAGATCGGGCGCTACGGATTGAGCTGAAACGAGCGTGGCCGCGAGCAGGAGGCCACTCGGTAACCATCCAAGTAGTTTTGCTTGCAACGATTTCCGCGAGGTTGGAAACATCCTGGTCTTTTCAGAATGAATCAGGCGAGAATTGGCGATTTGCACGCGCAGCGATGGAAAAGAAATTCACCCCGGCCGACTAACTCCGCGGCGGCGGCATGCCGGCGATCCGTGGCCGAGCGCGATCGTTTTGACGGCGTGACCGCGCGGTAGGCGATGGCGTCTTCCTCCCACGACTCCACCGCCCGGGGAGACTTGGGCATACTCTGGTCGTAGTCGTAGAACTGCTTGACAAGGCTGTACATGTCGTCCGAGGATGGAATCCACCTTACGCGATGATCGCGCTGCGGCGGTAAGTCTTGAGCGTCGACTGCGCCTGCTCGAGCCTCGACCAGAAGTACCCCGGTGATAAGGAGCTCTTGTAGGG
>JAHHLP010000244.1 GCA_018679295.1 Rhodothermia bacterium | reverse complement strand
AACCGTATCCGGTCGAGATCTCGCCCCGTTTGCGCCTCCTGGCGGACCGCAACGAGTGACAGCGACGCGCTCCGACGGCTTTTTATGGTCAATTGCCGTTAGCGAGCAAGCGAATTACGTCCAGCGCCGAGATGATGCCGACGAGCTCATCACCCCTGGTAACCAGCACTCGGTGAATACGTCCTGTAATCATAGTTTTGGCCACCTCACGCATCTTTGCATCCTCCGGAACAGCAAAGAGCATGGGCGTCATAATGTCGCGCACCGTCGTCTGGTCGTTAGCTGCGAATCGGAAGGATGAGAGGTCCTCGTGAGAGTAGTGGTCCTCGAGGGCGTGGTGGTAGTAAATCGGTGCAATATCCTTGGCAGGGCGTCGCTCGGGGAAGCTGTCATGTCGCACAATATCCGTGACGGAAACCACCCCCAGTAATTTTCCCTCGTCCGTGACGACGGGTCCGCCGGAAATGGAATGCTCGGTTAGAAACTCCGCCAGGTAGGAAACGGGCCAATCATGCCTGATCGTCATAACCTCGGAGTTCATCAGTTCAGCGGCCGTGACCTCTTCAAGGGTCGTTCGGGCAATCGTATCGCGAACTTCTTTCGTGCGGGTCATGGCGTTAACCTCTGCAGTTGGTTGGTTGGAAATGCCCGATTTGCAGCGTCGTACCTGGGGAAGAGCCGGTACTTCCGCTTCCCATAGAGAGGATAGGTTCATTTGGCCGCTACGACGGACAGATGCCGGGTCCGGCTATGGGTAAGGGTGACCGCATTCCGGGTGTGGGGTTCTCACCTACAACAAGCGCGGTGTCAGAATTGAACGAGCGCTCGCTACACTTTTTGCTCCACGGCTCGCAGCTGGCCTTTCAGGCTAGATAGTCACTCACGACATCGACGATGCGGCTTGCCGCCCGTCCATCCCAAAGTGGAGGCCGAGAGCCGGCGGCACGACCCTTGCGCACCGCCTTGAATCGATCAAGAACTGCGACCGGGTCGAGGGACAGCAGCTCGTTCGTTCCAAGTTCGATGGTAACCGGACGCTCCGTATTCTCGCGCAGGGTGAGGCAGGGCACGCCGAGATACGTTGTCTCCTCCTGAATGCCGCCCGAATCGGTTATGACCACTTTTGCATCTTTCATCAAGCCAAGAAATTGTAGGTATCCAAGTGGGTCGATGAGTTGAAGGCTGTCGATGCGGTCCAGGCGTTCGCGGAGACCAAACTCGTCCAGCCTGCTGCCGGTTCGGGGGTGAACCGGAAATATGACGGGGCTCAGCGCCGCTACATTTTCGATGAGCGTTACAAGCGAACGAAGACTCGTTTCGTTGTCTACGTTGGACGGTCGGTGCATGGTCATCAATGTGTAATCCATACCTGCGACGCCGAGTTTGGCGGCGATGCCTGTGGCCTCGGCCTTCGGCAGGAAATGGACCAGTGCATCGATCATTACGTTGCCTACAAAGAAGACCTTGTCGCCCGATACACCTTCTGCCTCGAGGTTGTCAACGCCACTTTGCTCAGTCACGAAGAGCAGGTCCGATATACTGTCGGTGACGATTCGATTGATTTCTTCCGGCATCCGCCGGTCGAAGCTTCTCAGGCCGGCCTCGACGTGAGCAACGGGGATGTGGCGTTTCACCGCAACGAGGCTGCACGCGAGCGTCGAGTTGACGTCGCCGACTACCACGACCATGTCTGGATTTTCCCGCGTCAGGACCTCGTCAAACGCTTCCATTACCCGCGCCGTCTGGGCAGCATGAGAGCCGCTTCCCACGCCGAGATAGACGTCCGGCTTGGGCATTTCCAACTGACGAAAAAAGATGTCGCTCATCTTCTCGTCGTAGTGCTGCCCCGTGTGGACGAGCAGTGGGTAGAGCGACTCGTTCTCCGTCATCACGCGGTGAATCGGGCCGATCTTCATGAAGTTCGGCCGAGCGCCGACGACGTTGATGATTTTCTTTTTTTGGGTCACTGCGTTACTGCTCTTACGCGCTGATTATTGCGTTCAAGGACCTGTTCCAGGAACTCCTCCATTCGCTGCGCCTGCGTTTCGCGCATCAAGTTCTCGCGCGCATACGATCTTCCATTGATGCCTAGCTGCTTGGCCACCGAGGGGTCGTCCATAAGCTCCACAAGTACCTCTGCCAGTGCAGTACTGTCTTCGGCTGGGTACCATCTGCCTCCGCGCGACGCCTCCAATATCTCGCGGGCAATACCGGGCACAGAAAGCAATACCGGCCTGCCACTGGCCAACGAGTCAAAGAGTTTCGAAGGCACAAACATCTTGTAGATATCGTCCTTCGCCAACGGTACGAGCAGGGCGTCGGCAGAGGCCATCAACGACGCCGCTGTCTCTAGAGGAATTCTCGGATGAAAGACGACGTTCTTCAGGCCGCGGGTTTCAACGGCATCCATCAATGTCTGAAGTGCAGGTCCCGATCCGACGAAGAGGAATAGCGCTTCGGGACGAACGTCGGCAAGGATTTCTGCCGCATCGATTACGTGTGGCAGTCCCTGAGCCAAGCCAATGTTACCGGCGAAAAGGATGGCGAAGCGGTTCTCGAGGTTGTACTCAGCACGCATCTCGGACGACCATTCGTTCTCGAGGAAGATGCGCAGTGCTCCATTCGGAATAGTCGCAGTGGGCGTACCATTATCAATCTTGTTCCTGATTTCGCGTTCAAATCCGGACGTCACGGCCGTTATCCCGTCGGCTCGATTGTAAATGAATCGTTCAAGACCTTCGGCAAGCCGTACGATTGCTGTCCCATTGAGTTCACCCATAGCAACGGCGACGTCCGGCCACAAATCACGTACGTCGAAGACAAACCTCCCTCGTTTCAGTAGACCAACAAGCCAGCCCGAAATGCCGACGAAGAGGGGAGGCGAGTTGGCAAGTACTACGTCAAATCTTCCGTCCAAGCGGGTAGAAGCTAGTACGGCGGTTACCATGAAAGAGACGTAAGTCAGGATTCTGGTAAGGAAGGTCTTCTTCGGTCTCGCGTACAGCCACGCGTATACTACGGGGACCCCGGAAACCGTTCGCTTTTCGAATAGGCGTCCACGATACTCAGGCCAAATGCTTCCCTCGGGATGATGAGGTTTTGAAGTGATTACGGCTACCTCGTGTCCCGAAGCCACAAACCGTTCGAGCATGGAATTGATTCTATTCGGAACGGCGCCGGTCTCGGGCGAGAAGTGGGGCGAGACAATTAGGATGCGCATGCAGGACCAGCGGTCATTAGTCACAACAGAGCTCAGGGAGTACGGAATTCATACGAGACCTCGATGGGTAAATCGGTCTCGACGCGAATCACTATAGTCGGACGCATCAGCCTTAGTCCGAAGCGGGGACTGTACGGGCGCTGCTCAATAAAGTAAGGAGACGCGGACGAAAAGACGCAGCTGGCGCCGTCGCGCGAAAGTAGCAGTCCTTCGTTCGATTGCGCTAGGTCGACGTCGGGATGGAGGTGTACCGCCGTCTCAATCAGATGCTCTCCATGCCCCGAGATCAAGTCAGTGATGGTAACTCCCGATTGTTCCGAAACTGAAAAGGTTCTTTCGTGGCGGATGTCATCTCCGATCAGTACCTCGTAGCCCCGGAAGCATCCCGTCAACTCGTCCAGCCCGTCCGTAGATCGACGGTGGACGTCGACAGGTGGAAATCTGCGCCCCACCCGGAAACTGCTCCAACACTCGGCCTGGTCGGTGCCGTCCACTACTACCGTATTGTGAGCACGCGTACTGCGATCGTGCGTTCGCGCGTCGCCCTCCTGGTATTCAAAGACGCCTGTGTCGGTCACTATGGTTACACCCGAGACACTCATCTCGTACGTGAGTGTGTCCGCGTGCGAGTGCGCGGTCAGGTAGGACGGCCCGATGGATCCTGCGTCGGCAATGATTCTGCATTCGCGGTTGCGCAGCACATAGTAGCCGGACGAAGGCAGGTCTTTTCGGTGCTCCGGCTCTATCCCGAGTCGGCGTGCCCGTTCGAGGATAGCTTTTGGCGGTGGCGCAATCTCTGTCGTAGAATCGT
>JAHHLP010000270.1 GCA_018679295.1 Rhodothermia bacterium | reverse complement strand
CAGAGAGCCGACCTCTTTCTTTATGAGGGTACCGTTTGGTACAAGCAGGACTTCGACTATGACCTGGCGGAAGGCCGTCGTCTGTTCGTTTACTTCGGCGCGGCCAACTACGAGGCGAAGGTCTGGTTAAACGGCGAATACCTTGGCGCACACGTCGGTGGCTTTACTCCTTTCCAGTTCGAGATCACTGATCTCCTCCGCACCAGTGGCAACTTCCTTATCGTCAAAGTCGACAACAAGCGGCTCCGAGACGGCGTGCCAACCGTAAACACGGACTGGTGGAACTATGGCGGCCTTACTCGCGACGTGATGCTGGTCGACGTGCCGGAAACCTACGTTCAGGACTACTTTATTCAGCTTGTGCCGGGGGCTTCCAGTCGCATCAGCGGATGGGTGCAATTGAATGGCCCGACACCCGTGCAGGAAGTGACGGTAAGCATTCCCGAAGCTGCCGTGGAAGCGACCGTCACGACCGATTCTGAAGGCTATGCCCCCATCGAACTGGAAGCCGACCTCACGTTGTGGTCGCCCTCCAACCCGAAGCGCTATGATGCCGTCATCGAATCGGAGGCGGACCGGGTCGAAGAAAGGATCGGCTTTCGAACCGTCGAGACTGACGGATATGACATTTTGCTCAATGGCACGCCTACCTTTTTGAGGGGAATCTCCATACACGAAGAGGCGCCCATCCGGGGAGGTCGCGCCTTCAGCCCCGCCCACGCGCAGACGCTACTGAACTGGGCGCGGGAACTCGGATGCAATTTTGTGCGGCTGGCGCACTACCCGCACAACGAGCACATGACTCGAATGGCAGACAGCCTGGGACTCCTGGTGTGGTCCGAGATTCCCGTCTACTGGACCATTCAGTGGGAGAACGAGGCGACGTTCGATAACGCGAGCCGACAGCTCGCCGAGATGATCACGCGCGACAAGAACAAGGCATCGATCATTCTGTGGTCCGTGTCGAACGAGACACCGCTCAGCGAGCCACGGCTGGCCTTTCTTCGGGCTCTCACAGAAAGAGCGCGGGGCCTCGATTCCACCCGCCTGATTACTGCCGCGTTAGAAAGACACTACGTCGACGAAACCACTCAGATG
This sequence comes from Rhodothermia bacterium, assembly GCA_018679295.1. Taxonomy (GTDB): domain Bacteria; phylum Bacteroidota; class Rhodothermia; order Rhodothermales; family JABDKH01; genus JAHHLP01. The sequence continues at coordinate 1,000 of JAHHLP010000270.1, read as the reverse complement.
ATCGACGATCCGTTCGGTGCCTACCTCGATGTCGTAGGCGTCAACGAGTATCTCGGCTGGTATGACGGATTACCTGCCAAGACCGACAACATAGAGTGGCGGATGACCTATGAAAAGCCCCTTATCATCAGCGAGTTCGGAGCGGGTGCCCGACAAGGCCTGCACGGTGACGAGCTAACGCGCTGGTCGGAAGAATACCAGGCCAGCGTGTACAGGCACCAAATCGACATGCTGCGCCGTGTCCCCTTCCTTCGCGGCATGACGCCCTGGATCCTCGCTGACTTCCGCTCCCCTCGCCGGCCGCTACCCGAGATTCAGGATTTCTGGAACCGGAAGGGGCTGATCTCGGATCGTGGCATCAAGAAGCAGGCGTTTTTCGTGCTACAGCAACTTTATCGTGAAATGGCAGACTAAGGACGTGCACTAGATCATGCCTCGAGGAAGTGAAGGGGCGCTTCGCGAGGCAGTCGCCGCATTCGACTTATTCGGGCTGCTCCGCCATCGCTTCCGCGACCCGCGCCCCGATATTGGACACGACCTTAAGGTGTCGAACGTCCGGCCTGATCTCGGAATTGCGAAGTATCAGCCACCGTCGATTGCGATCGTCGTAGTCGTATGAATAGCCTGGTACGTTCGTGAACCTGCCAACAAACAGCGTGTCGGGAACCGTGAAGCTCGGAGTTCCGCCAGAGTACTCAATGTCGACACTCATGAGATTGTCTCCAACGCGATAGAAGAGGCGCCTACCGTCTTCTGTCCAGCGCGGCTCCTCTCCACCCGCGACCGACACTTGCCAGCGTTCACCCGTGGTTGGAAACGGCTCGACGTAGACCTGGTAGTCGCCTGTCTGGTCCGACGTGTACGCAACAAAGCGCCCGTCTGCGGACATGTTGGACAGCACCTCGGTAGCCGATGGCTCCGCAGTGACGGGTTCGTGCGGCGCATCCCTTTCAAAATCCTGGATGACGATATCGGGGATTCCGTTGGGGCCGCTGACGAC
>JAHHLP010000600.1 GCA_018679295.1 Rhodothermia bacterium | reverse complement strand
GGCTACGGTCGACCGCGTGTTCCCAACCTCCGAGTAGACACTTCCGTAGTGATTGCCCGTCCATCCGCCGACGCCCTGATCGCCGTACCACCCCTGAGTGCCTGCGCCCTGGTAGTAGGAGTTCGCGTTCAGAGCAGCACCCACGAGCATGTAAAGAGCAATCTGTTCTGCAGCGCTCATTTCGGGCTCGTTCTCACTATCAGCACCGGACGTGATGGCCGCATCCATTGGGACCAAGGACCCGCTCATGGGATCGTACCAGTAGCTTCCGTCGAGTATGACTGTGCCGTAATGGGTTTCCAGTGTCTGAAGATCCTGTTCGGTCATAGGCACACCGTTGATGTAAACGCCTGCCTCGCTTCCGTTCACGTAGCTCTGTGCAATCGCGCTCTGGCCGAAAGCAATCAACGCCGCGATCAGAAAGAGAATTGACTTTAACATGTTCGTCGCCTCCACAAGGTTGTTTCGTTGTATGATGGTCATTTACGTAGGCAGGAAAAGTCTCGCTAGTGGCTCAGGGCTTCTGGCTTTTTGTTCGGAGGCGCAGTCCAGCGCGAAGTCACTAGTCGCGCGTCTAAGGATTTCTTCGTACTGCGTCTACAGATGGACGCGAGCCGTGCCAGGTAAGAGGGGGATGTCTTTGTAATTGACAGTGCATCGTCGGCCAGGCGATTGATCTCTCCAGGCCTGAACCGCTTAATGGGCAGTTGCCTAAACTCCCACGCGCACTGTGAGACGGGTGCCTGAGGAGGTTGACGACACGACACCGTTACCGCCGCCGTAGCTGACCTCGGAGGCCGCCGACAGACTCAATCCGTGCAGCAACGGCACGCTGAACTCGGCGCTACCGGTGAACGCGACGTGCCGAGCACGGCTATTGGTCACGCTCTGCAGCAAGTATGTATCTGCACGGACACGAAAGATCTCGTTGTCCCGAAACGCAATGTCGGCCTCAAACTTCATGATGCCACCGGGCCCGTAGTCGTTGCGACGGGTTGCGGCCTTCACGCGGCGCTCCCGTGTGCTTCCAAAGACGAGGATGCCGCCATGCAGGGTCGTCGTTAGGGAGAGCTGGGTTGACAGGCTTCGCCGATCTGTAATGCCGACGGCCACGCTCTGTCCACCGAGTTCAACCGCCGGGGTGTGCAGATAATCAAAATGCTGAAAAATCCCGATCGCCGTCCTTCCATGAGCCAGGATCGCTGAAGATAGAGCGCCTTGGGACTCCACACGGTTCACCGACGATCCGCCACTAAGACCCGCCTTGAATCCAAAGCGCATGACATCGAACGGCCGCTCGACCTCGTCCGAGGCGAGAAATCCGTACCGGACGTCAACAGATAGGATCGGACGCCAGGTGTCGCCGGACTGGTTTGGGCTAGTGCCTGCACCGACTGCGAAAGTCGTGCGAACCGAGGATGGCATGCTCGTCGCGTGCGCCTCAGCCCCGAGTGCGCTGCTGACGGATCCGGCCGGATTCAGCAGCGCCGACGCTGACCGTCTTATCCAAGATGGCATTCGTCTGGCGGCCAGAATGGCGTCGGAGAGCCGAAACAGCGTCTCGCCGAGCGCCGCGCCACCGATCGATGTCGTCATGAGATCGTTTGGAGACGGCGCGCTCACCTCGCCAAACAGCTCCCACATCGCGCTGCCTGCTACCGAAAAAGCGAATGAATTCCAGTAGTCAAACCCGTTGGATCGGGCGAAATTGAAATAGAGACTACCGTGATAGGGATGAGCGATCTGATTGCTTGTCAGCGGATCGCTGTCCCAGCGCGGACCGTTCGTAACATTCTTTTTCCACGACTTGAGTGACACTCTCGCCCACTCTTCTTTGGCATAGTAGCGATCGTAGCTCCACACGAGCGCGTTTATCCCTGCGATCTGGCTGAGCGCTACAGTGGCGCTCCCTCGCCCGCAGGGCATGCACGTCTCGTCGTAGGACTGTGCTTGGGTTACGTGCCCGACGAGTACAGTAGCTAATCTCAGAACGATTAAAACGTGTCGACGGCCAGTCATGGCGCCCTCCATGTTTGAGTAAGACTCACACACGGAGGCATGATGTTTAGCCAGATCGGCTCACGCCGTCGCGGCTAAATGCCCGGGTGCGGCTTGTAATAGTGGCTGGCGCGTTTTACCGTCTGCTGCTGGCCGGACTCTGTAATAGCCAGGGCCACTGCGCTATCGAAGGGTCCTCATTCGAGAAACTCAGAAACGGTGTCTCATGTCGCAGCCACCTGACGTTACACAGCTGCTCATATCCGCGACGGACGGTAATCGCGAAGCCTTCGAGCACCTGATGCCGATCGTCTACGACGAACTGCATAGGATCGCGCATGCTCATATGCGCCGTGAACGATCAGGCCACACGCTTAACACCACGGCGCTAGTCCACGAAGCGTACCTGAAGCTCGTCGACCTAAATCGAATTCGTTGGCAGAATAGAGCACACTTTTTTGCAATGTCGTCGCGAACGATGCGCCGGATCCTTGTTAACTATGCACATCAACATCGAGCACAGAAGCGCGGAGGTAACCTGCAGAAGGTGACATTGGACGAGGCTCTAGTGGCGTCGGAGAGATGGAGTGGGGACGTCATTGCCTTGGATGAAGCGCTTACACGCCTATCAAAGCTGAACGAACGACATGGCAAAGTTGTGGAGTGTCGATTCTTCGCGGGAATGAACATAGAAGAGACGGCGGAGGCGCTTGGTGTCTCTGTGGCCACCGTGAAGCGGGATTGGAGTCTTGCTCGCGCGTGGCTAAATCGAGAGCTCACTGACGCTCCCCCAGACTGACGACTAGGCTATATGGATAGCGATCGGTGGAGGCAAATTGAGGATCTCTTTGGGCGGGCGGTCGGATTGACAGCCGACGAACGTGACCAGTTGCTGGCACACAGCTGCGTTGGGGACGCGGAATTGCGCGGTGAGGTTGAGTCCTTGCTCAACGCCGCCGACAGCGAGGGATGGGCAGACGAGGTGCTTGATGGATGGCTCGGCGACGAGGTCGCACGGACTGTGTTTCGTGCGACTGTAGCCAAGGATGTGGGCCCGTACCGGATCGTCCGCGAGATAGGTCGTGGAGGCATGGGCACAGTGTACCTCGCAAGACGAATCGACCCGCAGTTTGAACAGCAGGTTGCGCTAAAACTGATCACCTCGGGAGTGGTCGACGAGGAAGCGGTGAACCGTTTTCTAGCGGAGCGTCGAATTCTCTCCCGGCTGACGCACAGCAATATCGCTCGACTGCTTGACGGAGGCGTTACCGGAGCCGGGCAGCCCTTCTTCGCGATGGAGTATGTCGAGGGGACACCGATCGATGAGTACGCGGATGACTGCAAACTCAGTGTTCAAGGCAGGCTTCGGCTTTTTCAGCAGGTGTGCGGGGCCGTCCAGTACGCGCATCAGAATCTGGTCGTTCACCGTGATATCAAACCCAGTAACATTCTCGTCACGGAGGACGGGGTTGTCAAGCTGCTAGATTTCGGGATCGCAAAGCTGCTCGACCAGGATAGTGATCTTCCGCCCTCTATCACCCGTACCGGGAAACGTCTCATGACCCCCGACTTTGCCTCGCCGGAGCAAGTCAGCGGTAAAGTCATAAGTACGTCGTCGGACGTTTATTCGCTTGGCGTTCTTCTTTACCGACTTCTGTCCGGGCGAAAGCCGTATCGCATGGAGTCAGGCGTCCCACATGAGATCGCCAGAATAATCTGCGAAGTGGACCCGCCCCGACCGAGCGAAGCATTGGATGCCGTTGGCGACGGAGACGTGTCGCGCGAATCGATCGCACGATTGCGTGGTACGGAACCAGGGAAACTTCGACGCCTATTGATGGGTGATCTTGACACTATCGTATTGAAGGCACTGCATAAGGATGTTGACCGGCGATACATTTCCGCAGAGCAGTTCCTGGAAGACATCAGACGGCACGTGGCTGGCCTGCCGGTTCAGGCGCGACCGGACACGATCTTCTACCGGGGGTCCAAGTTCGTGCGACGACATCGGATCGGAGTTCTGTCCGCGCTACTTATCCTGGTGTCGCTGATCGGCGGGCTGACGGGAACGGCCTGGCAGGCCGTGGTCGCCGCCGAGGAGGCAGAGCGTGCCGCGCAGGAACGCGATCGAGCTCGGAGGGAATCGGCCAAAGCCGAACGCGTTACCGCGTATCTCATCGACCTTTTCGCCGCGTCGGACCCTGCTCAGACACGGGGAACGGAGCTGACCGCCCGCCAGATGCTCGACGTCGGCGCGCAACGGATCGACGACTATTTCGAAAGCCAGCCTGAATCGCGAGCAACGGTCATGGATGCTGTCGGACGCGTCTATCAAAGTCTCGGACTCTACAAACAGGCCGAGCAGTTGATAGGGATGGCTCTGGAGATTCGCCTTGATATGTTTTCGCACGACCATGAGGACAAGGCTGAAAGCCTGGACCACATGGGCGTGTTGTTGTATGAACTGGGCGACGTGAGGAGTGCGGATTCGCTACTCAGTGCGGCAGTGGGAATTCGAAGGAGACTGTACCCGAGCGGACATGGCGATTTGGCTGAGAGCATCGACAATCTCGGTCAGGTTCGACACGATGCCGGCGATCTGACTCAGGCCGAATCGTTGTACCGTGAGGCACTTGCCATGCGTCAGTTGCTTTTCGGTCCGGCGTCCGAGAGTATCGCAACGAGCCTGAATAATCTGGCGGTCCTACATCACGATCGTGGAGAACTCGACAGAGCCGAAGAGCTATATCGTCAGGCGCTCGCCATGGATCGCGCCGTTCTTGGCAGCCGGCACCCAGGCATCGCCATCGATCTTAATAATCTGGGTAGACTCGTCTATGACACCGGTGATCATGAGAGGGCTACCGAGCTCTTTTCTGAGGCGTTGGCACTCCGCAAGCTGGTCTTGGGAGAGCGTCATCCTGACGTCGCTACAAGCGCAAACAATTTAGCAGCAGCCCTTCATGAGGCCGATCGCCTGCAGGAGGCGGAGGTCTTGTATAGAGAGGCTTTGCGGATTCGCGAGCGGTCCTTCGGCCGCGAGCACCCCCGTGTAGCCATCAGCCTCAATAATATTGCCAGCGTTCTCGAAGACCAAGGTGACGTTGCCGGTGCCGAGGTCTTGCTTCGTGAATCACTCGAAATCCGCCGTCGCCTTTTTGGTAACGAGCATGCGGGTGTGGCCACAATCCTGCATAATCTCGGAAGGCTGTTGGGTAATCAGGGCAGAACCGCCCCGGCGCTCGCCCACCTTCGCGAGGCAGTATCAATACGAGAAGCGCAGCTCGGCCCCGAACATCCTCTTGTCGCGTCCAGCTTTGAGCAGTTGGGTCGCTTCCTGCTGGCAAAAAGGGATTTCGACGCCGCCGAAGCAGCAGTACGCAGGGCTCTGAGTATAAACGAGGCCTCACTACCGTCGGACCATTCCTCGGTGTCAGACGTGCGGAAGCTCTTGGATGAGGTGATGGATAGCCGCGAAAAAATTTCGGAAGGCTAAGTGTATTCCGAAGACATCGCGGGATCGAGAAACTCTCCCGGCTCGCTCGTGCCAAAAAATCTCTGACCGCCCTTTTATGAGCAAGCTCTCATCGCTATAATCTTAGCACAATGTTGCCTGACCGGGCAGCTCTTAGGTGACGGTAAGGTGCCAATCCTCGATTGAAATCTAATAGATCTGGAACGGGCCGGTTGTACCTGGAAGTCGCCGTAGTGACGCTATCCGGGAGATGCAGCTTCTCGGCCGTGGAGCTCGCGATTTTATCGACAAGATCATGAACATGAATACTCTTCGACGCACTGGTCTTCTGGCAGCATTCCTGGGGGCGATTGCTGCCGCAGCGCTATTGACAATTGACCTCAGCGCTCCGCAAGGTCCGGTTTCGATGGTCAACGCCTCTGAGCTACCACGTCCCAAAGTACGGTCCTCGTACTCGCCGAAGAACCAGACCGACGACGCACAAGCACGCTACGAATACGAACAGATGCGACTGCGCGACCCCTCAACGGGACGTATCCCGGCTGACATTCGGTCGAAGGAACTGGCTTTTGTAATGAGTCTGCCGCGGGCAGAAGAGATCGCAGCCAAGACCGGTCGACTCATGGCCGAGCAGTGGTCGTTTCGCGGACCAACGAACGTCGGTGGACGAACGCGGGCGCTGGCGGTGGATCTGGACTATGACGGAGCGTCAAATCGTCGTTTGCTAGCCGGGGGCATCTCGGGCGGTATGTACCTTTCAGAAGACGATGGTCAGAGTTGGAGTCTCAGGACCAGTCTGGCGGACGTGGCGAGTGTCACGTCGTTAGCGCAGGACCCGAGCAATCGTGCCGTGTGGTACTACGGCACGGGCGAATTTCGTGGCAACTCTGCTGGAGGCGGCCTCCAGGAGTTCTACGGCCAAGGCATCTTCAAGTCTACCGATAGCGGTCGAACGTGGTCTCAGTTGCTCAGCACGCGCGATGGCAAACCGAATCAGTTTGATAGCTTCTTTGACTTCGTCTGGAATCTCGCGGTTCATCCGAGTGGTGGAACGGTCTTCGCGGCGACGTATGGTGGTGTCCAGAAGTCGACGGACGGCGGCACCAGCTGGGAATTTGTCCTGGGCCGAGAGGCTGAGAACGAGCCGTTCAACTCTACCGTGGACGTCGTGATCGCATCCGACGGGGACATCTTTGCAACGCTCAGCAGAAGCGGATCGGGAGCCAGTAGATACGGTGTATTCAAGTCGTCAGATCTTGGCACCCAATGGCAGGATATCTCACCGCCCGGTCTGGCAAACGACCCATACCGAATGGTGGTGGCCGCTGCAGCCTCAGACGCCAACATTCTGTATCTCCTGGTACAGACGAATCAACAGGGGGCGGTTGCGGGCGATCACCAACTCTTCCGGTACGATGATGGGTCAGGTACCTGGGTCGACCTAAGTGGGGCGATTCCGAACGAGCAAGGTGCGGTGGGTAACGCGTCTTTCAGCACCCAGGGTGGCTACGACCAAATCGTCAAGGTCAAGCCGGACGACGCTAATACCGTATTCATTGGGGGCACAAACCTCTATCGCTCGACAGACGGGGGCAACTCATTCACGCGGATAGGAGGGTACTCCTCTCCGGCGAACTACGGGCAGTTCGCCAATCACCACTCCGACCAGCACTCGTTGGTGTTTCTGCCGACAAACCCGAGTGTCGCTCTCTCCGGAAGCGATGGAGGTGTCTCGAAGTCGGCCGACATTTTGGCCCAACCGCACAGCTGGACCTCGTTGAATAACGGATACGTCACGACACAGTTCTATACCGTCGCGATGGATCCGCAGGCTGGGGGCACGTCGATTCTTGGCGGCCTGCAGGACAACGGATCGTGGGGGACACAGGAGGCCGCCGGTGCCTCGGCGTGGCTCGACCTGTTCGGAGGCGATGGTGCACATGCAGCAGTTGCACCGGGCGCTACCGCCTTCTTTCTGTCCTCTCAGAACGGCAACACCTTTCG
>JAHHLP010000523.1 GCA_018679295.1 Rhodothermia bacterium | reverse complement strand
GCGATGGATCGGCCAGTGATACGCAGTCGTTCACAATTGCCGTCGCGAACGTAAACGATGCCCCGGTTATCGTTAGTCCGCCCGTTACAGGTGCGACCCAGGATCAGAGCTATACCTACAATGTCGTTGCATCCGACGACGACGCCGGCGACGTGCTAACATTTACAGGCACGACGATTCCCGCGTGGCTGAACCTCGTTGACAACGGGGATGGCACTGCGACTCTTTCAGGTACTCCCTCGAACAGCGACGTTGGCTTGCATCCGGTCGAAATCAGGGTGGATGACTCTGCCGGGCTGTTCGACATTCAATCGTTCAACATCGATGTTCGGAACACCAACGACCCGCCCGTTGCCGTCGACGATGCCTATGTAGGTTCCGAAGGCGGTACCCTCGTCACCTCTGCTTCGGGATTGCCGCGTGGTGTTCTCTTCAACGACATCGACCCCGACGGCGACGCGCTTACGTCCTTTATTGTTACCAACCCGTCTAACGGAAGCCTGACGCTGAATCTTGACGGGTCGTTCACGTACGTACACGACGGCTCTGAAACGATCACCGACTCGTTTGAGTATTTCGCGACGGACGGGACCTTTGTGTCGAATACTGCCACAGCGGTGATCACCATCACGCCTGTGAACGATCCGCCGGCGTTCTCGAGCACGCCGGTGACGTCTGCCACGCAGGGCGTGGCCTATCGCTACGACATTACGACCCAGGATCCGGACGGCCCGTCGGTGTCGTTGTCTGCACCCACGCTTCCCTCATGGCTGACGCTGAATGACAACGGCGACGGTACCGGCGAACTGGTCGGGACGCCCTCCAACTCGGAAGTTGGTGTCCACTCGGTCGTACTCGAGGTTTCAGATGGAGCGGAATCGCGCCAGCAATCGTTCTCTATAACGGTTAGTGACGTCAACGATCCGCCGACGATAACGAGCAGCCCGGTCACTTCCGCAACGCAGGACGTACAGTACACCTACGATCTGACTGCGACGGACCCGGACGGCAACCCGCTGACCTATTCCGCTACGACACTCCCCGCTTGGCTTACGCTCTCCGATAACGGCGACGGTACGGCCCGACTGCGCGGAACTCCAGGAAACGGCGACGTCGGAGCCAACAATGTTGTCGTGCAAGTTTCAGACGGCGCCGCGACGGATCAGCAGTCCTTCACGGTCACCGTTGCCAACGTCAACGACGCGCCTGGCTTTACGAGCTCGCCAGTCACAGCGGCTACGCAGGATGTAGCGTATGCATACAACGCCACTACCAGCGATCCAGATGGCGATGCCGTGACGATCACCGCCGTCACCAAGCCTGCCTGGTTGGCATTTGCGGACAACGATGACGGAACCGCGACGCTCTCGGGCACGCCTTCCAATTCGGATGTCGGCGTTCACGCAGTGACCCTAAGGGTGTCGGACGGAAGCCTCACGGAAGATCAGAGTTTCTCGATCACAGTCTCCGATGTCAATGAGGCGCCCGCCTTTACAAGCTCTCCGGTAACGGCCGCTGTCCAGGACTCCCCGTACTCCTACACCATCACGGCATCAGATCCCGACGGCAACGCGCTGAGTTTTTCTGCGCCCACGCTGCCAGCCTGGCTGACGCTGATGGATCAGGGAGATGGTACGGCGACCTTGTCGGGCACTCCCGCAGATAGCAATGTCGGCAGCCATCCCGTTGTACTACGCGTGTCTGACGGAACTCTCACGGATGAGCAGTCCTTCTCCGTCGTTGTGGCGAATGTCAATGATGCCCCAACGTTTACGAGTACGCCAGTTACCAGCGCCACGCAGGATTCGCCCTACTCGTATGCAATTACGACTGAGGACGTCGACGGCGATGACCTTGCAATCACAGCCGAGACATTGCCGGCGTGGCTAGCCTTCGCGGACGCAGGTGATGGCACAGCGACCCTCAACGGTACTCCAACCAACACAGAGATCGGAGTTCACCCGGTAACTTTGCGTGTCTCCGACGGGTCGTTGTCCACCGAGCAAAACTTCTCGATTACCGTCAACAATCAGAATGATCCGCCTGCGATCACGAGTACGCCGGTGACCGAGGCCACAGAGGATGTAACCTACGTTTATAATCTGACGGCCACTGATCCCGACCCGGGAACCTCGCTCGCTTACTCGGCGCCCACTCTTCCAATATGGATGGCTCTCTTCGACAATGGCGACGGCACTGCAACGCTGACCGGTACTCCGAGAGATCGGCATGTAGGCGACCACGCTGTGGTGATCTCGGTCACCGATGGATTGCTGAGTGATCAGCAGTCGTTTTCTGTCACCGTAAGTAACGTGAATGATCCCCCCGTTTTCGTTTCCTCGCCGGTGACGGCCGCTACCCAGGACGAGGTATATCTGTATGATGTCGATGTCTCCGACGAGGACGGCGATCCAATCGTCTTCACGGCTCCGGTCTTGCCGGGATGGCTGACGCTAACCGACAATGATGACGGAACAGCAACTCTTAGAGGCACGCCGACCAACGATGACATTGGCGTCCACAGCGTAGTAATTCGTACGAGCGACGGTACGGTCGCTGTCGATCAATCCTTCTCCGTTACGGTAGCAAACGTCAATGACCCGCCGATCTTTACTAGCGCTCCGGTCACGGAGGGCACCGAGGATGAGGCCTATCAATACGCTGTAACGGCAGCCGATCCAGATGCGGGCAGCAGCGTGACCCTCTCGGCTACTACACTGCCGTCCTGGCTGACGTTCACCGACAATGGCGGCGGCGCTGGAACGCTCTCGGGAACGCCGACAAACTCAGATGTCGGTTCTCACAGCGTCGTTCTCCAGGCCAGCGATGGATCACTGACCGGATCACAGAGCTTCACGGTGACCATCGCAAACGTAAACGATTCTCCGCAGTTCGTGAGTCCTCCGGTTACGGGCGCTTTGCAGGGGCAACTCTATACATATGATGTTGTCGCCTCCGATGAGGATCCGGGAGACGAAATCACGCTGACTGCCACAACGCTGCCGTCGTGGCTGTCGTTCACCGACAATGGTGACGGGACAGGACAGCTGAGAGGTTCTCCCACCAATGCAAATGTCGGGGAACACCCAGTCGAATTGCGTGCCGTTGACAGCGCCGACGCATTCGACGTCCAGTCTTTCACGATTACGGTACGGAATACAAATGACGCTCCGGTTGCCCTTGCAGATGCGTACACAATCGACGAAGGAGCCACGCTTTCTGCCACGGGAACTGTCCCCGGTGTCCTCGCGAATGACAACGATCCGGACGGCGACCAGCTGACAGCCACGTTGGTGACCGGCGTCAGCAACGGATCGTTGAACCTCAACCTTGATGGGACATTTGAGTACGTGCACGATGGCGGCGAGACCACCTCCGACTCGTTCGAATACATCGCGAACGACGGAATCTTCGTGTCCAACCTGGGGACGGTGCAGATCACCGTCAACCCGGTGAATGACCCTCCGGAAATCACCAGCGCGCCGGTTCGCTCCGCCAGTCAGGGGGTCGAATATGTATATGACGTTCAGACCTCCGATCCCGACGGGCCATTGGTAAGTCTCACGGCTACCACTTTGCCGGATTGGCTGGGATTTGTTGACAACGGCGACGGGACCGGCACTCTTACGGGAACGCCGGGCAATAACGACGTGGGCGTCCATCCGGTGGTGATCACCGCTTCAGACGGCGTCGATTCGTCGCAGCAGTCGTATTCGATCGATGTGGGCAACACGAATGACCCGCCGGTTTTCACGTCGACTCCTGTGACGGCCGCGGTTCAAAATCAGGAGTACCGCTACGATGCCTCGGCAATTGATCCGGACGGGGACCAGGTGACCTTCAGTGCACCCACAATTCCATCATGGATGCAGTTGGTCGACAACGGCGATGGTACAGCCGCTCTTACGGGTACGCCCTCACCATCCGATGTTGGCGGGCATAGTGTGGTCATTGAGGCAACGGATGGTGTAGAAACGACTAGTCAGTCGTTCACGGTTACCGTTGTTGACGTGAACGATCCGCCGCAGTTTACCAGTGACCCGGTGCTCAGGGCGGTTCAGGATCGGTCGTATGTTTACGCGGTTACGACAGAGGACCCGGATGGCGACACTGTGGCGCTGTCGGCGCCGCAGATCCCAGTGTGGATGTCTTTTTCCGACAACGGAGACGGAACAGCGACCCTGTCGGGGACGCCGGCCGAGTCTGACCTTGGCGACCACGCCGTAATACTGAGGGCAAGCGATGGCGTCGAGTCGGTCAATCAGGAGTTCACTGTCACCGTTGACAACGGAAATAGCATTCCGGTGGCGCAGCCAGACACGTATCCACTCGATGAAGGCGGCACCATTAACGGAAATGCGGGTCGGGCGCCGAGGGGAATTCTGGACAACGATTCGGACGCCGACGGAGACGACCTCTCGGCTGTCCTCGTCGAAGATGTTCAGAACGGCGTGCTCGCCCTCCAGGGCGACGGATCCTTCAGTTACACGCATGACGGCTCCGAGACGACTACCGATTCCTTCACTTATCAGGCATCAGATGGTCGCGACCTGTCGGAGGTGACGAAGGTGACCTTCAACATCATTCCGGTAAACGACCGGCCGGTAGCGAGAGACGACGACTTTGTGGTGACCGAGGACGAGACCGTAGTCCTGAACCTCCTGCAGAACGATGACGATGCCGAGGGTGCCGTTACTCTCGACACGGTGCTGCAGCCGACGCTGGGTTCGGTAGTCGTCACGGGAGACTCGACTGTCACATTTACACCGGCCGCCGAGTACAATGGTCCGGATTCGTTCCGCTACACAGTGGTTGATGATGACGGCGCAGTTTCAGATACGGCAACGGTAAGCATTACGGTCACGCCGGTAAACGATTCTCCTATAGCCTCCAACGATGCCGTCACGACGGGAGAGTCGGCCCCGGTTGTCGTGAATGTTCTCGCAAACGATGAGGATCCGGACGGCGACCCGCTGACCGTGACCTCGGTGACAGAGCCCTCGAATGGCACCGCTATCGTCGGGACGATTGCCGGTACCGTTCGCTACACCCCCGCCGATGGATTCCTCGGTGAGGATCGGTTCACGTATACGGTAGAAGATGGAAACGGTGGAAATGATGTAGCTGAGGTCGTTGTCACCGTCACTTCGCTCAAGTTTGCCATCGACGAGACGGGGACGATCGGCGGTGCGGCCAGCCGTGGTTTTGCCATCAATGACGAAGGGCAAGTGGTTGGAACAAGCATCCTGCCCTCGGGTCAGGTCAAAGCGTTCCTGTGGGAAGGGGGCAACATCAGAGACCTCGAACCTGACCTCTCTCGAGGAAGCCAGGCGTACGGCGTTAATGAGTCCGGCATCGTCGTCGGAGCTGTCGAGGAGAATGGCGGCATAGCGGCCGCACGATGGGATGTCGGAGCCGAAAAGAGCGAGAGCACGTTGCTTGAGGGGATGGATGGACAGCTGAGCGTCGCCCTTGACGTGAATGAGTCGGGAGACGTGGTTGGAACGGCCCTTTCCGGTGACAATCAGTTCCATCCAGTGATATGGCAAGGCTCTGCACTTACGGTGATCTCCGCTGACGGTGTTGATGTCGGGCAGGCAGAGGCCATAAGCTCGGACGGAGAGATTGTCGGGTCCGTACTCACCCCGACCAGCGCCGAACGTGCGATCCGGGGGGAACTAGGCAACGTGCGTCAGCTCAGCTCTGAAGACAGTCGCGCGTACGGTATCAACGGTTTGGGGATGGCCGTGGGTAGCAAAGTGTCGGGAACGGCCGTCACGGCCGTCAGCTGGTCATCCAACGGTTTGGAATCGGAGTTGTCGACCCCGGGATCCCGTTTCGCTGAAGCGTACGGCGTAAACGACTCGGGCTGGATTGTGGGTGCCATGGGAGACGACGCTGCCTCGTCTGCGGCCAAGACGACGAGTCGCGGCCTTCTTCTCCAAAACGATCCTCTGTTCACCATGACCGGTGAGTCGAGTATTTCTGCCGATTTCAGCAAGTCTATGACTGAGGTCGTCGGTCTGACGAAGTCTCAATCTCTTGAGCTGCGCGCGGCACTGTGGGTTGGCGGCAACGTCCTCGACCTGAACGCCCTTATCCCGGAGGCCTCGGGATGGACCCTCGTTGAGGCTCGCGACGTCAACAATGCCGGACAGATTACCGGGTACGGCTTGTTTCAGGGAGCTCCCCGCGCATTTGTCTTGACGCTTACCGGTAACGAAGCTCCTGCCGGAAAGGACGATCATGTAACGACTTTCGTCGGGGAACCGCTCACCATCGATCTTCTTGCAAACGACAGCGATGCGGATGGCGACACGTTGTCGGTAATCGCGGTCACTTCGCCGGCGTACGGGTCCATCGATCTGGTTGGCGGATCCCGAGCCGTTTATCGCCCCATCGCGGGCTTCATAGGCGAAGACTCGTTCACCTACACGGTAGCCGATGGCAAGGGAGGGTCCGCGACGGCCGAAGTCTTTGTGACTGTGGAAGAGGAACCGAAGCAGTTCGAGCTTGCTCAGAACTACCCGAATCCGTTTAACCCGACGACGACGATCGAGTTTGTCCTCCCATCCGATGCTAATGTCACGCTGCAGGTCTTTGACGGCCTTGGCCGTGCTGTGGCCACGCTCATCGATGAGGATCGGTCGCGCGGGCGACACCGCGTATTGTTCGATGCCGGTAGCCTTTCCAGTGGCATCTACCTGTATCGTATACATGCCGGTTCGTTCTCGGCGACCCGTAAACTCATCCTCGTGAAGTAGATGAAAGGAAGAGACCTCCCGCCACGCGCGCGTCGCTAGACCAGAGTGCTTGCTTCTGCAGGCCGGCGAGTTTCTGGCCGCTCCCGTCTCTCAAAAGGGCTCCTGGTTTTCGGACCAAAGCAGTCTTTGTGACTACAGACCTATCGGGTCATCCCCTACATGCGGGGTCACCTCAGGCCTTTCAATCATCTGCGGATCGTCACCTAATGTGGCTACTGGAAAACCGGACTGATTCGCGGTCTCGCTAGCTGTATCGACAATGCAGATGTGGCCCGAGAATTCCGGTTCCGCTCCTTGAAGGAACGATTTCATTCACCTCTCAAAGGACACTAGACGGGAGGTATCTCGCATGAAGAAACTGATACTGCTAACGTCCACGATCTTTCTGGTCGCGGGCACACAATTCATACTAAACCTCGCCCCCACCGCGGTAATCACTATTGAAGCCCTCAGCCCGCAGGAGCTTGATGACCTTGGATGGACGACAGCGCCATCCACAGGGCTCGATGTCGTTGGCGTCGAGGAGCTTGTGTATCTGTCGGGCACGGATGGTGATGGCGAGGAGGTAACCGCTTTCAGCTGGTCGTTGACTGGCCCTGCGGGGTCCGCGGCGACCCTGGATAGCACCACGACGCCATGGACAACGTTCCGTCCGGATATCAGCGGTGACTACACCGTAAGTCTAAGTGTCACGACAGCTTCCGGCGTCGCCGACGCTAGTGTTGTGATAACGGCCGGAACGTACACAGGAGTCGACGGAGCCCTCCAATGCGGGAACTGTCACTTCAACACGAAGAACGATTGGAGCGGAACGGGTCACTCCGATTTCTTCGCGTTGGCGATTGACGGGCTGAAGAGCAGTAACTACAACGAAAGCTGCATCAGCTGCCACACAGTTGGCTACGATACGACGGCCAATAATGACGGCTTCGATGACATCCAGGCGCTGCTCGGATGGACGTTCCCCGATACGCTGATGGCAGGGAACTGGGATGACATCGTAGCGAACTATCCGACGCTGGCTAACAAGGCAAACATCCAGTGTGAGAATTGCCACGGTCCGGCAAGCCAGCACTCTCCATTCGACGTCGACAACAAGCGGATGGCGGTTTCCATCGATGAAGGTGTGTGCGGCAGCTGCCACGAAGACGAGCCCTACCACCGGCGCAACATCCAATGGAAGGAGTCGGCTCACGCGCTCGGTACTACGTTCGCCCGCGGCACGCGCAGTAGCTGTGCGTCCTGCCATAGTGGCTGGGGATTCATCGATCAGCATCAGGACAAAAGCATCGGTGCACCTGATTACTACTCGGAAGATCTTCCTGCTCAGAACATCACGTGTGCCGTCTGCCATGACCCGCACAAGACCACGATTGAAGGTGATCATCAGTTGAGGACGATTGCCGACTTCACGCTGGTCAACGGCGTCACGGTAACCCGTGGCGGAACCGGCAAGCTCTGCATGAGCTGCCACCAGGCTCGGAGGGAAGCAAATGAGTACGTCGAGGGCTTCTCTGGCGGAACGTTCCGCGGGGCGCACCACAGCGTACAAACGGACGTTCTCTTCGGCCAGAATGCCTTTACGTTTGGCCAGGTAATCGCCAACTCTACGCACAATGCCGCGCTGGAGAACGCCTGTGCATCGTGCCACATGTATCCAAGTCCAGCTGCCGGCGAACCGGGTGCTGATCAGATCGGCGATCATACCTTCGCGGTTACCGTCGACGACGGTGTGACGAGGGTTGACAACACCGCAGCATGCGTGCAGTGCCACGGACAACTGGACTCGTTCGCTGACTTCGTGTCGCGCAACGATGATGATGGCGATGGGACAATCGAAGGTGTTCAGGATGAGGTTCATGGCCTTCTTGAGGAGGTAGCCATGCTGCTTCCGCCAGTGGGCTCGCCGGACATCCTTGCAGGGAACGATCCCTTCTGGGCCGATCCGGCCAACTTGCTTTACCGCAAGGCCTTCTGGAACTACCTCATGATGGAGGAAGAAGGCAGCTTTGGCGTCCACAACTATCAGTTCTCCGTTGGAATCCTGAAGCTGACGAAGCTGGCGCTTGAGTTCGGTGTTCTCGACGCCGGCATGATCATGGCGATCGACGATGTACCGAACGATCAGGGTCGCCAGGTCTCCGTCATGTGGAACAGGTTCGGAGGTGATGGGACAAGTGACACGCCGCTGCAAGACTACTGGGTCTGGCGACGCGTGGATGGAGCCATGGGCAAGGTGAGTCAGGCGGATGTCATCTCATCCATTGAGGAAGTCCAGACCGGCGAGTCGGTGACGGCCAAGATCGGCAAGATGTCCGTCGTGATGGACGGTCATCTGTGGACGGCGGTCGGACATCAGCCGGCAGCGGCGATGGACATGTACAGCGCGGTGGTTCCGACGTTGGCTGACTCCACAACCGACGGTGCCTACTGGTCCGTCTTCAAGGTGTCCGGACACGCCGAGGATTCGCAGACCTTCGTGGTCAGCGCGCCGGACAGCGCCTACTCAATCGACAATCTCGAGCCGATGACGCCGATGATGCAGTTCGCAGGCGTGAACGCTGATGCGGCCAATCCGTCGGTGGCATGGTTGTTTGATTTTGACCGCGAGGAACCGCTCAACGCGGACTTCAACTACTTCGCGGTCTATCGAGGCGAGGCGATGTTCGATCCTGCAACGGCCGATCCGATCGCCACGACGACCGAGCCCTCGTTCCTCGACAGGGACGTCGAGTTTGGCAAGACCTACTACTACACAGTAGCTGCCTTCGACTTCTCGGGGAACCAGAGCGAGTTTGCACCGATGGAGCAGGTAGCAGTGGTCGTAGGAATCGATGGTACAGGTGCGGTTCCGAAGGAGTTTGCGCTGCACCAGAACTATCCGAATCCGTTCAACCCGTCAACCACGATTACCTATGACGTGCCGAGCACGAGTGTCGTCCGTGTAGCGGTCTTCGACCTGCTCGGTCGGCGCATACAGGTTCTGGTGGATGGCGAGGTAGCCCCCGGAACGCATAGAGCAGTCTTCGAAGCGGGAGATCTTTCGAGTGGGCTCTACGTGGTCCGTTTTGAAACGCCTGAGAGGGCGTTCGAGAGAACGGTGATGCTGGTCAAGTAATGGCCAGACGGAGGAGCGCCGAACAGGAAGCCCGGCTCCACGCGGAGTCGGGCTTCTTCGGTTTCGGAGGATGCCTTCGCCCGCGGACGCGCGGATTAATCTCCATAGACTGAGCGGCACGCCCCTCACTTTGCACTTTCTTAATGTAACCAGCGAGTCGGCCGAGCGTGCAAGACGGTCCAGAATATGAATCGATCTTGTATGACCAGAGCTCTTTTATCGTTCGCATTATTCAGCATTCTCGTCGCCGGCGCGCAGGCGCAGGATCGCGCCTCTGTCAGCGGTTTCGTTCGGGATTCCGCAACCGGTGAAACGCTGCTCCTGGCGAACATACTGGTCGTTGGTACGTCGGGGGGCACGGCCACTAACACGTCGGGCTACTACACGCTCACAGGGCTTTCTCCCGGTTCTTACACGCTTCGCTTCTCGTACATCGGCTACCAGGACAGAGATGAAGTAGTCGACCTCGACCTCGGCGAGAAGCTGCGACTGGACGTATCGCTCGACCCTCAAGGTTATGTGGTGGGGGAGGTTCTGGTGACGGCCTCGGCCGAAACGGAGGAAGAGGCGCGGACGCTCGGGGTCGCCCAGCTGAAGACGGACCTCGTGCGCTCGCTGCCGGCTGTTCTCGAGGCGGACGTCTTCCGCTCATTACAGCTGCTGCCGGGCGTCAAAGCCGCGTCCGACTACTCGGCCGGCCTCTACGTCCGGGGTGGAAGCCCCGATCAAACCCTCATACTCATAGACCGGACTACCGTCTACAACCCCAGCCACTTTTTCGGGTTCTTCTCGACCTTCAACCCGGATGCAGTCAAGGACGTTCGTCTCTACAAGGGAGGTTATCCGGCAGAGTACGGAGGCCGCCTCGGCGCCGTTGTTGATATCTACAACAAGGACGGCAACCGCAACGAGACGCGCGGGCGACTGAGCGTCGGGCTGCTCGCCTCACGGGCAATCGTCGAAGGGCCATACAGCAAGGGATCCTGGATGCTCGCAATCCGCCGCTCGACGCTCGAGCCGCTCCTCAGCGTCCTGCAGGACCAGGATATTGACGGCATTCCGGAGCGCTTCTATTTCGTGGATGCGAACGGCAAAGTCAATTTCGATCTATCCGAGAACGACAGACTCTCAGCCTCATTTTATGCCGGTCAGGATAAACTGCTGCTACCCTTCCTCGACGATGCCAGCGTCGACCTTGCCTATGGCAACCGGACGTTCAGTACCAACTGGACCCGCATTTTTTCCGATCGCCTGTTCTCGAATTTTACCGTTACATCCTCCCGCTACTTCTCGCGCCCGGAGTTCGAAATCGCGGGCACACCGATTACGCGATCCAACAATGTCTTCGACCAGTCGGTCAAGGGTGACTTCGAGTTCATCGCGGGTAGGGATCACGAGCTGAGCGGCGGCTTCTGGACGGGCATCTTCACATTCCGATTGAGGGACGAGTTCGACGGCGAGGAGTCGCTGTTCAAGCGCATTCAGTCCGCATATGGAGCGGCTTACATCCAGGACACGTATCGCCCCAACCCGCTGTGGAAACTGACCGGGGGGCTCCGGGCGAACTACTTTGCGGAGGGATCCTATTTCCGATTGGAACCCCGATTCTCGGTCGAGCGGCAAATATCACCCGGCTCAAGGCTTCAGATCGGCTACGGGCGCTACTACCAATTCCTGACGCTCATCAGCAATGAGCTGTTTACGGGATCGGATATCTGGTTGACGACCGCCGAAGACGTCCCGCCGGCATTCGGTGATCAGTTTGTGGCAGGCTACAAGACGGCGGTCGGTAAGGACCTGCGCGTCGATCTCGAATTCTACTACCGATCGATGCGGGAGCTTTTCGAGTTGGATCCGAGGCTGCCGGACGCGTCCGGGGTTGAGTACGGTGAGTTGTTTCGATTCGGAGAGGGATTTGCATACGGTTCCGAGATCTTTGTCGAAAAGCCGTCCGGAAGGCTGTCCGGTTTCGCCGGCTATACGTTCGGGATAACCCGACGCCGATACCCCAACTTTCCCAACATAGGAGACTTCGATTACTACCCGCCGAAGTACGATCGCACGCACGATCTCAACGTTGTGGCCAGCTATCGGCTCTCTTCGAGGTGGACCCTTTCCAGTGTGTTTACGGCAGCGACCGGCCAAGCCTACACACGGCCGCAATCGCAATATCGCACGCTGGACAATCCGCTTGGATCAGAGGTAAAGGACGTACTCGTGAGCCCGTTTAACGCGGCACGGCTGCCCGCATACCACCGGCTCGATGTCGGGGCCAGCTTGTTCGGGAGGTTCTTCGGATTTGCGGACTACGAGCTTCAGCTTCAAGTATTGAACGTCTATAATCGGCGCAACATCTGGTTCTACTTCTTCGAGTTCGAAAACGACAACACAGTGTCGAGAACGGAGGTGCCGCAGATCCCGGTCCCCATTCCGAACATTTCCTTTACTCTCAACTTCTGATGAACCGTTCAACATCCATCCCCGATATTATCCGTCTGGGGTCAAGGCTTCTGCTTTGCGCCATGGTCGTCATCGCCGCCGGCTGTGACCTGACGGAGGCCGGCTCGGACTCATCGGGCGAAATAGTAGTCGAAGCGTATCTCCAGGCAGGCGAGGATATGGGTCAAGTACGCCTTAGCCGAGTGGCATCAATCGAAGACAGATACGACTTCACGACTGTCGCTGTTCGTGGAGCGCAGGTTGAAATCCGTCGCATAGGAGAAGACGGTTCGATTGAAGAGGCACTTGTGTTCGCTGAGTTGCCTGATCGCCCGGGAGTCTATTGGATCCTCCCAAGAGTGAAGGTCCTGCCCCTTGCAACGTACGAGCTGTTCGTCTTGGTGCCTGAGTCTGGTGAGACCGTTCGATCCCGAACCATCGTTCCCGGTGCCTTCAGCGTGATAGAGTTTGGGCCGGAGACCAGCCAGTATCAGAGTACAGAACAGATCGAAGTGCTCCTGACGCGTAGTGACTATCCGGGCCGACCAGCGATATTCGTGTTCTCAACAGAGAGTCTCGACCCACGAATCGATACACTGACGCCGTTCTACCGGGAGGTTGTCGACCCGGACCAGGACGCTGACGACGATGAACTCGACGACTTTCTAGTTAACGAGTCTCCGCCTTTGAACGAGAGTGGCTATCAGATTGACGAAGACGGCAACCTGAGCATCAAGGTGCCATGGTTGGCATTTGCGTTCTATGGCCCCAATGAGCTCCGAACAAACGCAATCGACGACAACCTGTACGATTTCGTACGCTCGCAGCGTGTGCAGCAGGGGGGTTCGACGCTTGCGCCCGGCGAGATACCCAATGTTCTCGATCACATCGACGGAGGCATCGGGGTGTTTGGGAGTTATGCCAGCGCGTCGGTAAGGGTGACCGTCACCCGAAATGCCGCCCCCTAATCCGGCTGTATCAGGTCGATGAGTTCCGACAACATCATCGCTGTTGCCCCCCAGACCTTGTAGTCGCCGAGATCGAACAAGGGGATCTCTACCTTGCCACCGTACCGTTTCCAATGTTCGATACGCCTCGTCGATGGGTCGAGCAGGCGATCGAGAGACGCTCGTATTATTTCGCTCACCTCACCATCGGCGGGACGCAGGTCCAGAACCTCTCGGCTATACGCCACAAACGGATGTACCATGTAGTTCGAGGGTGGTACGAACAAGGGCGTCAGCTCTCCAATGATCTCGACGCCGGTACCCGGCAGGTTGATTTCCTCGGAGGCCTCCCGAAGGGCGGTGTCGATTAGCAATTCATTCGACTCCTGCCGCCCTCCCGGAAACGAGATCTGTCCAGGATGACTGGGCAAGTCCTTTCTCCGCTCCGTGAGGACGATTGACGGACTGACTTCTCCCTCGAGAACAACGAGGACCGCGGCTTGTCTGGCCTCTCTCGGATCGCGTGCATCCAGCATCGCCGCACGCTGAGAAGGAGCCATCTTTAATTGAGACGGCAGCCCGGGCAGCGGCTCCGCTAACCTGTGACGGAGGCGATCAGTTATGGTTGAGAGGTGCAGCTTGGACATGCCGCAGAGAATCAGCACCCCCGTGGCCAGGTTCCCGCACCGTCCCTACCGCTCTGAGAATCGATATTCGTCGAATCGGCTCTCGAGCGTGACAAGTGTGGTGAAGTGACGCAATCGT
>JAHHLP010000363.1 GCA_018679295.1 Rhodothermia bacterium | reverse complement strand
GTTGTAGACGGCAAGGCGGACGACGCTCTGATTGCGAGTGTGCCTTTACCGGAGACTCCATACGCTGCTGTTCGCGGCCGAGAGCCGACATACCACGACTTCTATGTCGGTTACCATCCGGACTCAGGTGAGGACCGTTTTTACGGTGGAGGTACTGGCGGCTACTACGTGTACGACATTACGAATCTCGACGAGCCGCGATTGCTGGCCACTCTTACCGGTATCGACGGCGTTACGTGGGGACATACATTCACGCCCTCGCCCGACGGGCGTTACGTAGTAGCCGAGGCGGAGTACCAGTACGCGCCACTGCGCATCTTCGATCTGCAACCAGCGCTCGATGGCGAGGTGGCGACGATTTCCGAACCTATCTCTGCCTGGACCGCGGACTGGCGGCACCTCTCACATAACCACGAAGTACGCTGGCCATATGTGTTCGTCTCCGCGTATGTTGACGGGCTGCAGATTTTTTCGCTAGAGGATCCGCACAATCCTGTTACAGTTGGATACTACGACACGTACATCGGGCCCCTGAACAAGGTCAGGCCGGCCGTTCTCAACGGTGCATTTGGAGTCGACGTGCGGAATGCCGACGGTCTGATTGTCGTAAGTGACTTCTCCAGTGGATTCTGGGCTTTTAGAATGGAAGGATTCGCTGGTTGGAGTGGAAAGGACTGGGGTGTGCCCGATGTTTCCAGTGTCCAGCGGTGGGACGATGGCCCCAAGGGCACCAATTGATGGCTCCTTTTAGGAATGTATTTCAAGACACAATAATCTGAGTCGTGGCGACAATTCTTATTCTGGCAGCAATGCTGGCTTCGATGCACGGTACTGCAGACCGGCCTAGTGCCGGTGCGCCGAACCCTGTATGTGCGATGGTTGACCCGGATCCGCCGGCGTACTATCGAATTCCGTTGGTCCCGACCGGCAGGGTGCCGGGGACGGCTCGGACAGTCGCCTTTGGTGACGTACTTTTTGCCAGCTCCCCGTTCGGAGTTGCCGTCACCGCAGATGGCAACTACAGTTACGAGCTTCAATTAACTGTCGAGCGTTCCGGGTACAAAGGCCCCGGCCATTTTGTTGGATGGCTGGCCACGTCGGATCTCAAGCAGGTGAAGTGGCTGGGTCCCTTGGGGGATGATAATTCGCTATCGAGTACGGTTGAGTGGAACAAGTTCCTGGTGATCGTGACGCTTGAGGAGAGTGACCAGCCGGCCAATCGGTGGCAGGGCCCAGTCGTCTTTCGCGGCCTGTCCCGTAGCGGCCTGATGCACACCATGGCGGGACACGGACCATTCTCACGTGAACCGTGTGCGACTTTTGGCTATTAGTGGTGCGCGACACATACCGGACTCGTCGCTGTTGCTGGGCCGCGTGAAGAGATTCCTCTGGGCCGCTATCCTGGCAGCCTCACCGCCGATAAGCGCGACAGGACAAGGCCACGAAGGCCACATGATGGTGCATGCCGAGCAACCGGGAGAGGCTGCGGTTTGGCGCATGCCGCCGATGGATATGTCAATGCCGATGCTGCCGGGCCTCGAGAGTGCTCTGCCTCCGGTTGGTCCGTTTCTTCCCGGTGCCGGCGTCGACGTCTCCGAAATACCGGAAGCTCGTCCCGGCGAACAAGTCCAACTTGATGACGGCGACACGCTCAACGTCGTTGTCTCATTGGTTCGACGGCATATCGCCGGCCACCACATGGTCATGTACGGCTACAATGGCCAATATCCCGGTCCACTGATCAAAGCCAACCGAGGCTCGACAGTCTATGTGAATGTCGAGAACCGAATTGTGCTGCCAACCACCGTTCACTGGCATGGGATCCGGCTGGACAACGCCTTCGATGGAGTGCCCGGTGTCACCCAGGCGCCCATCAACACCGGCGAGGCTTTTCTGTACGAGATCAAGGTTCGAGACTCGGGTATTTATTGGTACCACCCGCACATGAGGGAGGATATTCAGCAGGACCTCGGCCTGTACGGCAACCTCCTTGTCGCTGACCCCGACCCCAATCACTACGGTCCGGCAAACCGCGAGGAGGTGTTGATCCTTGACGACCTGCTTGTCGACGCCGCGGGGCCGTTGCCGTGGGGCGACGAAGCGCCGACTCACGCACTCATGGGGCGGTTCGGAAATGTCATGCTCGTAAACGGAATGACGGATTTCGGGATTGAAGTGGATCGAGGCGAAATCGTACGATACTACGTGACGAACGTCGCAAATACACGCACCTTTAATCTCACCTTCCGAAACGCGAGAGCCAAGATCGTTGCCTCCGATGTCTCCCGATTCGAGAAAGAGCAGTGGGTGAGCAATATCCCGATTGCTCCTGCTGAGAGATACGTGGTTGACGTTATCTATGATGAACCGGGTGAGTATGCGACCACGAATTCCGTACAGGCCATCAACCATTTCCGCGGGACCTTCTACAGCAGCGTCGACACCTTGTGGACAGTCAACGTGTCTGCAGAGCCGGCCGCTGCCAGCTATCGGGAGACCTTTGACGTCCTTCGGTCATTTGACGAGGTCACGGCTGACATCGGGACCTTCGCGGACCACTTCCAGCGTCCTCCCGATCATACGCTCGAGTTGACCGTGAAGGTGGAGGACCTTCCACTTCCGATCGTTCTCGCGATGGAAATAGACACGCTTTATGTGCCTCCGATGGAATGGAACGATGCCATGCCGATGATGAACTGGCTGTCGACGGGCAAGCAGGTCACGTGGATTCTCAGGGATACCGATACCGGCAAAGAGAACGGCGAAATTGGATGGAGCTTTGAACAGGGTGACGTCGCGAAGATTCGCATCTTTAACAACCCGCGCAGTTTCCACCCGATGCATCATCCGATTCACATTCACGGCCAGCGCTATCTTGTTCTATCAATCGATGGTGTCGCGACGAAGAATCGCGTGTGGAAGGACACCGCAATTGTGCCCGTTGGTTCAACGGTGGATCTGCTGGTAGACATGTCGAATCCGGGAGAATGGATGCTCCACTGTCATATCGCAGAGCACCTTCACTCGGGGATGATGTTCGGTTTTACTGTTCGGCCGGGTGAGCTTGACGGTGATCAGGCATCGTTCTGGAACTAGATCCAGTTGAGACAGCCATTCGCTCGAATTAGTCAGGTTACCGCTACCGGAAACCGAGCACAGCCTTCAGTTCGGCATCCTCAACTCTCCAAAAGCGTGTGTACGTACCAATCGACCCCACAAAGCCGTCGCCGTTCTCCACGTTAGACACGCCTCCGGGCTGACCGAGAAGATTCAGATCCGTTCGGTCCGCAAACGCAGGCCACTGCTCATCGACCCACCTCGCCCGGACGCCCATTTCCTCGAGTTCGAGTACTACCCCCGGATCTGTCATTACCGTTTCGAGAATCGCTGCCGCGTCTCTCGAGAGGTCGATCTCAAAAGACCATCGTCCGTCCGCATCCACCGCTCCTGCGGCGCCGTACTCTCGCTCGACCCTGGCCCCATGCGGTAGGGATACGCCTCCATCGGACACCTCGTAGAGCACCGTGATATCGAAGGCTCTTGGGACTCCGGTCAGATGAACTTTTTGAAATGCTTCGGACTGAAAGACAACCGCCGGGTCAACAACCGGTCCGATTGAAGTAGATAGACTTGGCACTACCGTAACCGCCGAACTCTGTGCGCCATCCGATCGAATCACCTCGATCCTGTATGCATGGTCCGCCTCAATGCGCATCGACGCTGAGTAGATGTGAGCAAGCGTGCCGTCCGAGAGTTGCGACAGGTCGTGACGCCACCCAACTCGTCTTCCCGTATCGAGATCTGTGCTCCATACGACGGCATCGATGAATGCGTTGGCTTCACTGGGAGCAGTGATCTCCTCTGGCGTGCGCCGAATTGGAATGACCCGCAATACGTGCTCTGTTTCAGCAACGTCCAGAAAGCCGTAGACGGTGTAGTATCGTCCTTGTCCGCGGAATGGATCGAGGGTCGTGTCCTCGAAGGTCTCACAGGAGATGGAGGGCAGGCACAAGCCAATGATCAAGCATGCATGTAGATGTCTCACAGGACCTCCACCTTGATACCTACCGAAGGAATGAATGGCATCTGGTCGACACGCCGAAGCGTGAAGAGGTCGAAGTAGAACAGGTTATCGCGATTGAAGAGGTTGATGATACCCGCCCTGATGGTGACGCGTGCTCTCTCTAACGAGACCTCCTTATCGAGCCACACGTCGATACGTTCGTAAGCTGGTTGTCGTCCGCGGAACGGGGTGTCGTACAGTACGCGCGTGATACCTGGCTCTTTGGTTACGTCCGTCGTCGGGCCGAGAACCTGAAACTCGTCGAATCCGGCGGACTCGGTGAACGGAAAGCCGCTGCCGTACTGCCATTGAATCGTGAATCCAACCCCGTTCCTTTCGGTGTGCGCGACGACGTTAAGCTGATGCTTTCGATGCTGCGATGGATTGTAGGACAGCGTGGCGGTCCGGTACTGTACATCGGTAAACGTGTAACTCACGAATCCGTCGAACGTCGATCCCGCGACGAAGGGCCTGCCACGAATATCAAGTCGCAGATCTGCGCCAAGAGCCGTGCCATCCGCTGACTGAAGCGTGGTAGTGAAGCTCGGAAAAGCCGAAAACTCGGGCACCGACAGCTCGCGGAACTCCTTGACGAAGACCTCCGCCGCGGCACCGAAGCCGTTCGGAAATCTCCCTGTCCAACCTGCAACAGCGTGGATAGCGGACGGAAGGTCGAGAGAATCGGCGGCCGGTACCCACACAGTAAAAATGCTTCCAACATCACGCTCGTCATTCAAGCCTACAACGCTCTGGTGATATAGGCCGACGGCCGCATTTATTGTATGCGCACCGTAGGGCAGCGACGGGCTTGCGGTAAGGCGCAGTCTGGGCTCGAGCCGGATGGGCCGCCCGGCGGTATTGTAGAGTGCGAGGCCGGGATTGATACGAAGAGCCCCGGCAGCCCGCCCGTGGACCGTCTCAAGGAAAACGCGTGACTCGGTCTCATCCTCTGCAGAGGAGTCCAGGTTCTGGAACTGGCCTCCCAGCGCAAACTCGACATCCGTCTTACGCCATTGTCCGCCGGCCCGGAGTTCTGTCGTCCCGGCAAAGACGGTTACCTTGAGATAGCCCTCGAGGCTCTCGATGGTGGCTTGCCGTTCAGGATTATCCGAGGCCCCGATTTCGTTTTCGGAGCGCGAGTGGCCACCGCCTAACTCGATCAATAACGGTGCCCCTCTTGGTAGCATGCTATAGCGTGCAGCAACGGCGCGATTGCTCCATCTTACCTCGGGATCGTCGTCGGGAAGGTCGGGGGCGAACTCCCCATCGAAGGTCTTCAGAGTGCCGGCAATGTCCCCTTTGTCATCCGTATCAAGAAACGAGATCGAGACAGATTGCCTGGGTCCCAGAAACGCGTGGATCTTGCCGAATCGGTCGCCGAACCGATACGGGAGTTTCTGTCCAAGGAAGTTGGGAGTCACTTCTTCCACCAGGGATTGCCGGGCAGAGAGAACCACCGATACGCGATCGGGTATGAGCGGTCCTTCAATGCGGGCGCCGCTCAAGAAGGGTGCAACAGATACAGAACCGCGAAACCGCTGCTTGCTGCCGTTCCTTGCGGTCACGTCCATGACGGACGACAATCGCGTCCCGTATGCCGCGCCGAAACCCGCCGTGTAGATGTCAGCGTGGTCTATGATGTCTTCCGGGAAGGCGGAAAAGAAACTGACGATGTGGAATGGTTGGTATATCGGGACACCGTCAAGCAGGGCGAGGTTCTGATCACTCGAGCCGCCACGGACAAAAAGTTGACCACCGCGGTCGCCCTGACTTACAACACCGGGAAGCGTCTGCAGGTATCCGGCCAGATCCGTTCCCGCGCCCGGCACCGGTACTCTCTGAACGTCCGTTGGCGCCACGGATTGGAGTCCGGCCTTGACGTCCGCAAAGCCGGTATCCAGCTGTTCTTCGATCACGACTTCATCGAGAGAGCCGGGAGATTCGGGCAGATAGATGTTTCGTTCCAGCACCTCTCCCGCGCCCAGCGTGACGAGGTCGCGATAGGTCGCGAAACCCACAAAGGAGGCGGTCAAGTCATACGAGCCGGGGCCTACGCGTGGCAGTATGAAATAACCGTCGCCGTCGGTAACAGTCCCACGGCGGATTTCTCCAGCCGATCGCAGCACGATTGTGGCCCCCTGCAGTGGCCGGCGCGACTCGGCCTCAAATACAAACCCCCGGACCGATGCAGGCTGACTATATACTTCTGGAAGAAGCATCAGCCCGGTCAGCAAAAGTAGGCCGACTCTGCGTGCGTTGACCAAAGGTTCGGTGGGCGAAATCTGATTTGAGCTCGCCTGATGGTACGTTCCGAACAGGTTCGGTCGCAATACCCTTCGGCTGGCCCCTCCGGGAGAAGCGCAAGCCCGCAGCCCCGCCGCCGGTCAACCCTGTCGAATCCACCTTGCGATATCGGCGAAGCTCGGCTTCTTGCCGTACATCAGAATACCGACGCGGTAGATGCGTGAGGAAATCCATATCGACCCCAGAAAAGCACCTCCCAGGAGCAGTAGGGACAGCACCGTCTGCCAGAAGGGTACGGACGTGGCCGCAATCCGAACGGTCATCAGGATGGGCGAGAAGAACGGGACCATCGACAACCATAGCGAAATGGAGCTGTCCGGATTCTCTATCACGTGGCTAATCAACAGCATCGGAATGATGATGGGCGCGGCAATCGGAAGGACGAACTGCTGGGCGTCCGACTCCTGATCTACGGCGCTTCCTACAGCGGCGAAAAGACTTGCGTAGAGTAGATAGCCCCCAACGAAAAACAAGACGAAAAGTACGAAGGCTGAAAACGGAAGCTGGGGGATCGTGATTCCTGCGGCATCGAGCAAAGCCTGCTGGTTGTCGACCTGTCCAAGCCCATAGTCGTTGGGGTCTACGAAGAGTGCCGCCACGGTACCGCCGAACGCCATGATCGTCATTCCGAGTATGCACCAAGTCAAAAATTGAGTGAGGCCCATCGCTCCGATGCCTAGCACTTTGCCCAACATGAGATCAAATGGCCGCGCTGACGATGCCATTAGCTCGGCGATTCGATTGGTCTTCTCTTCGATCACGCCTCGCATCACGAAGGCACCATAGATGAACATGCAGACGTATATCACGAATCCCATGCCATAACCGATACCGGCCAGGGCTGCCGCTGAGTCCGCTTGATCGCCCTCGTCACTGATCTTGATCATGTCCACGCCGACGTCGTGGTGCAGAATATCAAGCACCGTTTTGTCTGCACCCGTCATCAGCACCCGACGCTGTCTTACCGCTCGATTGACAGCCTGCTGAACCTGCGTCGACAGTATGAAACCTCCTCCACCTCCGGAGTAAAACGCGGCGCCACCTTCGCCGCGGAGAAGCGTCTCTGGCAGGATGAGGTATCCATTGATCTTTCCCCCGAGAACGTGGCTTCGTAAAGTATCGACAGGTGCCTCGCTGGCGACCAAATCGAAGTCGATGGGGAACTCCAGCTCCTCGTACAACGCGCCCGACTCATCGATCACTGCGATGGTCTTCGAAGACTGATCCTGGAAGGCAACAAGAAACAGCACCGGAACGACGATGATCGCGATCATGACGATGGGTCCGACGAGCGTGCCGATGATGAACCCCTTGGACGTCACACGCTGAACGTACTCGCGCTGGGCTATGACGGCAAGTGTGTTCATGCGGCGGATCCCGTTCTTGATCCTTGTGGTTGCTTTGACCCCTGCCCGGTGGTTGACACCACCGAGATAAAGATCTCGTTCAGACTGGGTTCGACCAGTTCGAATCGATAGATCGCGTCCAGTTCGTCCATTGCCTGCTGCAGGATCGACCGCGACAGGGTGCCGTCAAGGAGCCTCAGTTCAGCGCGATGCTCGGTGCGGCTGATTACGGATATCTTCCCGGATCCTTGCATGCGATCAAGGAAGTTGGGGGTGCCGTCATACTCCATTCGCAGCACATTACGACCGTATGCCGACTTCACTTCGCGCAAGCTGCCTTGTACCAGGCTGCGGCCATCGGATATGAGGCAGATGTCGTCGCAGAGCTGTTCTACCTGCTCCATGCGGTGCGAGGCGAACAGGATCGTGCGCCCGGCCTCCTTGAGCTCCAGGATCACGTCACGGAGCAGGTCCGCGTTAATCGGGTCAAGACCACTGAAGGGCTCGTCGAAGATCAATAGGGTAGGTTCATGCGCAACAGTCGCAATGAACTGGACCTTCTGCTGCATACCCTTTGAGAGCTCCTCCACTTTTTTGTCGTACCAATCCGAAGCATCGAACCGATCGAGCCAGTGACGTACGGCGGCAGTTGCTTCGGCAGCGCTTAACCCCTTTAGTCGTGCAAGGTATTGCAGCTGGTCGCCCACTTTCATCTTTCGATACAACCCGCGCTCCTCGGGCAGGTAACCCATCGTCTGTTGGCTCCAGCTGCCGACTGGTCGATCATCGAGTCGGATCTCTCCTTCATCCGGCGTCGTGATAAACGCGATCATCCGTATTGTTGAGGTCTTTCCCGCCCCATTTGGACCGAGCAAACCGAAGATGCGTCCCTTTTGCACCCCGAATGACACGGAATCGACTGCGACTTTGTCGGCGTATCGCTTTGTAACGTTGCTCACGTTGAGCATGGTGGGTACTGCCTGGTGGCTGCGTGATTAGCAGTCGGATGGGGATGTTCGAGGCTCTATTTATTTGGAATCGTCACCTGAGGCAACTTTCTCAATCAGGACGTCGCCGAAAGAGAGGTCCTCTGCACTCAGCACCAATACGGTCGAGGGCAGGGTCTTCATTCGTTCCTGGAGTCGATCGTAGTACTCCCTGAAGTCGGGTCTAGGCTCCGCCATTCCCATGAAGATAATGTCGGTGTCGGCCGATGACTCCCGGATGATTTGATCTACGGGCCGGCCGTCGGACACGATCACCTCGCTGGTTGCTCCCGTGCGGGTCGCCTCGACAAGTCGATCCAGGTTGCGTCCGGCAGTACCGGCGGCGTCGGCGCTGGGT
Source organism: Rhodothermia bacterium (assembly GCA_018679295.1). Classification (GTDB taxonomy): domain Bacteria; phylum Bacteroidota; class Rhodothermia; order Rhodothermales; family JABDKH01; genus JAHHLP01. Next base: position 6,227 of record JAHHLP010000363.1, on the reverse strand, counting down.
GCGATCATCTTCACCGTCAGATCGGCCCCCCTCCATGGCAGGCTGGTTTGAAGCAGGTAAGCGAGTATCAGCATGAGTGCGCCGTTACCCTGAAGTCCGCCCCACCAGACGTCGATCGAACGGCGGTCGCCGAACCCGTGCTCCTCATTATGATGAACGATTACCGTGTTGCGCTTCGATTCGTGGAAGTGTCTCACCATGCGACAATACTCGTCTCGCCGTTCCGGGCTCTCACTGGCACCCAGCAGGACCGTGTTGGGCACCAGCCCACCCAACCCATACAGGTCGACGAGGGCCGCTGCTCCCTCGAAGGGAGTCTCTGCGGATACCGCCCGGACCAGCGTGCGCACGCCCTTCCGATCCACGTATTCGCGAATCGTGTTCTCCATGCTGGCGATGCGCACCTTGTCGATCGACGGCGAGGTGACGACGGTTGCCAGGGTCATGAGTGCCTTGTTGTGTCCTATGGATGCCGCTAGGTCAACGAGGTGCCAACGGCGCGTCGGCGCTCCGGACAGCACGAGAAAATGCGGTCGCCAGTTCTTAGGATCCGGGGTCTCACCTATGTGCATGAGCCCGGCTCGCGCGAGTGTCATCCAGATGCCCCTCCGCACATCGCCCCATTCGCTTCGAAGTTCCTTGCGCTCCAACCACACATAGATCGAAATGACGACGACGATCGCCGCGGTTGTTGCCACTGGATTGATGAGAAACATGACAGCCGCACAGCCGACAGCTCCAAGCAGCGAAACCGACCAGTGAACTTTAAAATCGGGTCGATATGAAGGATTGCGGACAAATCTTTCAATGCCCGCCACCACGTTGAGTACGCCGTACGTAGTCAGGAAGAACATCGTCAGGATAGGAGCGATCATGTTCAGATTGCCGAGGTAGACGGTCACGATTGCAATGGCAAATGTGACAGCGGTGCCTACCCGCGGTTCGTCCTCGGGGCCGCTTCCCCGACCGAGGAATCGGAAAGGCCTGGGCAGCACCCCGTCCCGTGCAAGGGCTTGCAAGACGCGCGGTGCCCCGAGGATGCTCCCAACGGCGCTCGAGAGCGTCGCTCCCCAGACGCCCAGCATGATCGCGTCGCCCCAAAACGCCATGCGCTTCATGATCAGCGGATCATGTACGAGCTCGGCGGGGGAGGCGCGGTTCACAAGCAGGATTGGGATGAGCATGTAAATCAGATAACCCACCCCAACCGCGAACAACGTTCCCCGTGGAATGGACCGAGCCGGATTTCGCAAGTCCCCGGACATGTTCACACCTGCCATTATCCCGGTGACCGCGGGGAAGAACACGGCAAAGACGACCCAAAACGGCTGAGGATCGACCACTTCCCCCGGCGGTACGACCGGCTCCACAGGTCCGCCAGCCACGAGAGACAGCAACGACACTCCGATTGCTCCCATGATTATGTATTGTGTTCGGATGGCCGCCCTTGCCGACTTCATCGCCACAAGGGCGACGAAGGAAGTGGTCACAATGCCGACAAGCTTCTCATCGAGAGAAGGGAGAACTCTCACGACACTCTCCGCGAAACCAATCGTATACAGCGCCACGCTCAGTGCTTGCGCGATATAGAGCGGAATACCGATCGCTCCGCCGCTTTCGATGCCCAGAGAGCGGCTGATCATGTAGTAGGCTCCGCCGATCTTAACCTGCTGGGCCGTAGCGATTGCCGAGATCGACAGTGCCGTCAACAGCGTGATCCCGGTCGACAGCGTCACGATCCCCATCGTCTTCAGCAGCCCGACGTTGCCAACGACCCAGCCAAACCGCAGGTACATGATCACCCCGAGGATCGTCAGAATCGACGGGGTGAAGACGCCGCCAAACGTACTGAGGCCGGTGACCTGGTTCTGCTGGTCGCGCATGCGGGATGAAGTGGGTTGAACCCGATGGGGAGATCTGCTATCCTCGGTGCGACCGGCCGTGCCGGTCGATCGCAGTGCGGCCCTAAAGTAACAATTTTGTACCAGTCAGACGGCGATGCTGGTTGGGTCGTGCCAGTAAGGTGAATCCTACGGTTATCCGTCCCGTAAGCACGAGTCTGCCCGGCTCCGGTTCACGCTCCTTGGCGCGGCGAGGGCTCCTTTTCGTCTTACTCGCTCACCCGCACTCATGCTGTTGCTGGCTCTCTTAATCGCATCTCTCTTAGCTGTGTCGGCCGACGCACAGGATCGGGAACAGGTGCGCTTCACGAGAATCTCCGTGAACGAGGGTTTATCGCAAAGCCGCGTGACTGCCGTACTGCAGGATAGCGACGGCTACATGTGGTTTGGCACGCAGGACGGGTTGAATCGATACGACGGATACGATTTCACGATCTTCAAGCACAACCCGGACGACGAAAACAGCCTCAGTCACAATCACATCACGTCGATCTACGAGGACAGGTCGAACATGCTGTGGATTGGGACTACAGACGGGCTGAATCGGTACGACAAGTACACCGGGGAGATCAAAAGATATCTACCTGATCCGGAGAATCCATCATCACTCAGCAGCCAACACGTCACGGCCGTTCTGCAGCAGCGCGACGGCACGATCTGGGTGTGCACCCTCAACGGTCTGAATCAGCTCAATGATGAGGCGGGTGAGTTTCGACAATTTCGGTACGACCCGTATGACACGACGACCATCAGCAGTAACACAGTCCGGACGATCCTGGAAGACCGGTCCGGTAACCTATGGGTGGGTACGGCCTTTGGTCTGAACCGGTATGACTCGTCCGATGAGACGTTCAAGCGGATCGCACTGGGCACCGGAGGACTTGATGAGAACGTCATCACATCAATACATGAAGCGCCGGGCGAGGGGGGAGCGCTGTGGATCGGAACCTGGGGCGGCGGGTTCGGGCTTCTCAGTCCCGGCAGCCAGAAGTTCGACGAATACACGGCAAAGAATTCCGGCCTGACAGACGACCGCGTGACATCCGTGCACGAAGACTTGTCCGGACATGTATGGGTGGGTACCGTTGACGCTGGGCTTCACCGCTTTGATCGGCAAACGCGAACATCAAGCTCTATCCGTCACGATCCGAGGGATCCTCGTAGCCTGAGCGACGACCGCGTGACGGCGATCCTTGAGGATCGTCAGAGCGGACTTTGGGTCGCAACGCAGTCCGGCATCAATCGTCTCGACAGAAACGCGGAGACGTTTGCACACATCCGCAGAGAGCCGGATCTCGAAAACACCCTCAGCGAAAACATGATCTGGTCCGTGGCCACGGATACGTCCGGCGTGGTCTGGATCGGCACATTCAGCGGTGGTCTCAACCGTCTTGATCGTCGAACGGGAGAAATAACACATTTTCGTCATGACCCTAATGACTCCGGCAGTCTCAGCAGCGATGGTCCGCTGTCCGTGTATGTCGATGGCAGCGGGACAGTTTGGGTGGGTACGCCAAGGGGACTCGATCGACTGGATCCTTCGACGGGCAGGTTCACGAACTATGTGCTGACGCCGAAGAGGAGCGGGGGGCACCATGTCAACGCAGTAATGACAATGCTCGAGGACCACCGTGGGACCTTGTGGGTCGGTTCGCGGAGCGGCCTTTTCAAATTTGATCGACGTAAGGAAGAGTTTCAGCGAGTCAGCAAGCTTGAATACAAGCCTGAAGACGAACCCGAGAACGGCGTTCGTCGCAGCAGGCGCGCCGTGCGGGAACCACTAAACGTATCGTCGCTGCACGAGGATAGCGGCAGAAACCTGTGGGTCGGAGCGCTCGGCAGCGGACTGTATCGCCTTGACGAAACGCGATCCGAGGTGCGCCACTATTCTGCTGAGGCAACCGGCCCCGACCGACTTAGCCATAATTCGGTGCAGGCCGTCTTCGAAAGGCCACAGGAGTCCGGAGTGCTGTGGGTCGGCACGTATAGTGGTGGGCTAAATCGCCTCGATACAAAGACAGACTCGGTCGTTCATTACACGGAGCAGAACAGCAAGCTGCCGACGAACACGGTCATCGGCATACTCGGTGACGATGATGGCCGACTCTGGCTTGGCACGCACAAGGGCCTCGTGCGTCTCGACCCGAGCAATATGGAATTTCGCCTTTATGACGTGGACCGAGGCATTCAATCCCGCGAGTTCAACTACGGGGCGGCACATCGAAGTCATCGCGGGGAGTTGTTCTTTGGCGGGATAAATGGGCTCAATGCCTTCTTTCCCGATCAGATCACGGACGACCCACACGCCCCGGATGTAGTCTTGACGGACTTCAAGCTCTTTAACACATCCGTCGACTTCGGAGATGACTCCGTGCTTCCACGAGCGATCTCCGGGGTTGAGGAGGTCGAACTCGGTCACGATCAGAATGACGTGTCGTTCGAGTACGTCGGTCTGCATTATGCAGCGCCACACCAGAACACGTATGCGTACATGTTGGAGAATTACGACCAGGATTGGCGCCGCGTCAGTGACCGGCGGTCGGCGATCTATACGAGTCTGGATCCTGGCGAATACACGTTCCGCGTCAAGGGGGCAAATAGCGACGGTGTATGGAACGAAGAGGGAGCTTCCGTGCGGCTTGTCATCCGCCCGCCATGGTGGTCGACAGGATGGGCATGGCTGCTGTATGGAGTCGCGCTCGTAGGTGCCATTGCGACCATTGACCGGGTGCAGCGACGGCGGCTGATTGCCAAAGAGCGTTCCCGGGCCGAACTCCGTGAGATCAAACTGAAGGCACAGGCTGCCGAAGCACAAGCGCTCGTACTCCAGGCTGAGAACGATCGCCAAACAAGAGAACTGGAAGAGGCTCGCGAGCTGCAGCTTTCGATGTTGCCGGACAGCCTTCCCGATCACCCGATGCTCGAGATCGCCGCCGACATGAAGACCGCTACAGAGGTGGGCGGTGACTACTACGATTACGTCATGAACGGTAGTGGCGCACTGACAGTGGTCATCGGTGACGCCACTGGTCACGGTGCCAACGCCGGTACCATGGTTACGGCGACGAAGAGCCTGTTCAATGTACTCGCCGGCGAAGAGGATCTGGTAGATGTGGTTCGGAAGTCGAACGCCGCGCTGAAGAAACTGAGTTTACGCAAGCTCTACATGGCGCTCGCCCTGGCCAAGTTCGAAGACTACACGCTGGAACTGGTGGGTGCAGGAATGCCACCGGCCCTTGTCTACCGTTCCATGACCAACACCGTGGACGAGATACCGCTGAAGGGGATGCCTCTGGGCACCTTTGCAGACTATCCGTACCACAAGGAGCTCATCCGCGTTGAGCCGGGCGACACCATCCTACTGATGACCGATGGTTTCCCCGAACTGTTCAGCAGCGACGGTGAGATGTTTGGATACAAGCGGGCCAGAGAGGTGTTCGAAGAGGTAGCAGACCGCTCACCGAAGGAAATCCTTTCTCATTTCCTCCGTGTCGGATCCTCCTGGACGAACGGTCATGGGCGCGACGACGACATGACCTTTGTTGTGATGAAGGTCAAGGAAGTGAGCGGCTGACGGCCATTTCGGCGCTCGGATGCGCGCGGAAGACTCGGCAGTGGGCGCATCCTAACATGCAGTTCCTGCGTGATCGCCGGAGCGCTCAATGAATGTGAACTATGTAGGCTGATCCGGGCTCAGCATCTGAGGCCTGGCCTATCAGGGCAGCAGATCCGGCTGTGGCAATGTCCGAACCGAACGAGACATCACCCACGTCGATAACGTGCCTCTGTCGCCACCGCCCACTTTCGCGATTCTCAAATACGTACACCACGCGGTCGATGTTGAACTCGAAACGAAGTTGTTCGTCGTAGCCGACAACAAGTGCGCGGTCTGACCCCAAGGCGACTTCAGAACCAAAAGCGCCCAACTCGAAGGGATCAACTGGCTTCAGGATTGCTGACTTCTTCCAGCTGCCGGTGGAGTCCCTCTCGATAACTACTGCAGCGCCTGAGTCGTCCTCTCCGGCGCGGCGCTCGCCAACAATGATCCTGCCCCCGGATATGTCGACAGGCAGAAAGAAATCATCCAGCCCGCCAAACCGCATCACCTCCTGCCACTGATCGTTTTCCTGCTTGAATTCAATCAGATAGAGCGACCCGGGACGCCCAGCCAGATACGTAGAGGCTCCTACGACCGTTACGCCATCTGCCATGTCTACTGAGGTCCCGAAGATGCCGAGCCGAACGCTCTGGCGGGGGACGAATCGCTGCTTCAGTATCCACTCGCCCGTGGGAAGGCGCGTATAGAAATACGCCGCACCATGATAT
>JAHHLP010000089.1 GCA_018679295.1 Rhodothermia bacterium | reverse complement strand
CTATAATAGACGCGGCCCGCGGACTCATGCTTGATGTTCAGTGTCCTGCAGGCCGCCTTGTATTCGTATTTCCAGTCCGATTGGACCCGGAGTCATACGGTATCCCCTTCGGGGTGCGATGTTCCAGCGTGCAGGGGCTCGACATCGTCGAAGTCTGCCTCAGGGTTGCCATCCTCGTGATTCCCGGAATCACTCTCGGGGCCTTTTTCCCAATCCGAATCAGGATGCACTGATTGCCGGATGGATTTGACATCGGGGTGTTGAGAGTCGAGAATCAGTACGGTGTAGTCGTACGGAAATCCTCGACGCTTCTCGAGCCATACTGCTCCCGCCTCTTCAAGCCGGCTGATAACGGTTTTCGGATCGTAGTCATGTTCACCGAACTCCTCTGAAAGCTTTCTCAGCAGGGGAGTCAGGTAGACCTCGTCATATTGTCCGAAGTATCGCTCGACGACTTCAAGCGTCTGCTTCGAAGCGACATCTTCGACTTGTTCGTAAGTCACGTCTTCACGAGACGAGGCGGCGGTTTCAACTTCGAATCCTTCCATGCCGTCTTCGCCCTCTGCTCCGCCCAGGACTCTCTTAAGGGCATCGTTGAGAAGGAGGGAGGCGCTAACATACCGGACCATCGAGTGCACATCGCGATCACTTACCTCTCCATCCATTCCGACAGGCAGCACGATCACTTGTTTGCCAAGCTGGGCAAGGGCGTTGGCGAGTACATGGTAGACACGGGTCCCGGTCAGGATTACGACCGTGGACTCAGATGAAGCCGAGCCGACGAGGCGACCGACTTCGAAGTTCAAAACGTTTTCCCCTGCGTTGTCCTGTATGGTGGCAGGTACAAACCGAGGTTCGATGCCGTTGTGTGCCAGTTCGCGTTGGATGTGTCCGGCGTGGTCACCAAGCTGTGAGAAGTCGGCGAACGCTTTGCAGTATCCAACTTCACAGCCAAAGTCGCGCGCCACGTGTCGCTGGAGCTCCGCGATCATGTCAAGAATGACTTCATCTGCATAGGCGCGTTTACCGATCCGCGAATCCACGGCAGCATGGAGGCTATTGTAATCAATGAACATAGCTGCGCGTGACGGCCGATCGGTGCTCGTTGGGTATCTCGTATTGCGCATCGTATTCGGGATGTTGGTCCGGAACCGGGAACTAGCTAGAGTTCCAGAATAGTCAGGTTGTGGTTCGTGTATATACAAATGTCTGCTGCAATTGTAAGCGCTTTCTGCACAATGTCAAAAGCAGACAGATCGGGGTTTTCAAGAATCAACGCCCTCGCGGCGGCAAGCGCATAGGGTCCGCCGGAGCCGATGGCTACGATTTCATCGTCCGGCTCGATCACGTCGCCCGTGCCACTGATAAGAAGCAATCGATCGGCCGAGGCAACAGCAAGTAACGCTTCCAGGCGCCTAAGGTAGCGGTCGGTGCGCCAGTCCTTCGCCAGTTCGACTGCGGATCGGGTTACGTTTCCTCCGTACTGCTGAAGCTTTTCCTCGAAGCGCTCAAAGAGGGTGAACGCGTCGGCAGTAGCGCCTGCAAACCCTGCCAAAAGTTTGCCGTCGTATAAAGACCGGACCTTCTGCGCCCGGTGCTTCATAACCGTATTTCCAATCGTTGCCTGGCCGTCGGAGCCTAGAGCAACGCTGCCCTTGTGCCGCACGCCCAAAACGGTTGTGGCATGAATAGTCGGATAGGGAGATGTAGTCACAAGACTGTTAGGTGACTGGGAGGCGGGTGGCGCCTAACCACAGGTCACGATGATAAATATCAATTAGTGGTCGCAGCAGATTCTAATCAATACACAACTGAACTGCCGGGATGCATAACTAAACGTTTAAATGTACAAATCGTGCATAAGTTTGCATAGGTTTGGGCGAATCTTTGCAAAACAGCCTTACAGGGGAGGGCTAGGCGGCCTCCTGATATTCGCTTCGCGCGGTTACAGGCCTGCCAGGATGTTCACGACACTATCCTGCCCCTGACGCACCCGGGAGGTAGGGGTCGAATAGTTGTTGCAGATAAGACTAAAGATTACGGTCCGACCGCTCTGAGCGGTCACGTAACCAGACAGGGCGCTGATGAACGTCATGGTTCCCGTCTTAGCCGCAACGGAATGCCGTGCGACGGCACCCTCCCGATAGCGCGACCCGAGTGTTCCGTCAAGACCGCCAACTGGCAGCGAAACGACAAACGACTCGGCCACCATTCGATTCGGATGTCGAGACATGTAACGAAGTAGCTTCGTAATGTCTAGCGCGGTAAGCAGATTGCGCCGCGAAAGCCCCGATCCGTCGACCTGTCCCACGTATGACGTGTCAACACCTGCGGCTCCCAGCGTCTGTGCGACACGGGCCACGCCGGCGGCCGCCGAGCCTGGCAGCAGAGTCGAATCCGAAGGCGGCCGATACGCACCTACGGCCCGCAAGAGCAGCTCGGCGTCGAGGTTCTCACTCTGTTTGTTAACCTGATACGCAATCCGGGATAGAGGCGGTGAAGAATAACTCGCTACGCGCGACCACCGGGCCGGCTGATTCCGAAGACCATTCACCATCTTGGCTGAGCTGTCTTGAGCGGGGGCGACACGTTCTCCGAGTGCTCCGTCCGTCCCGCCGGCAGCTGCAACTCCGTACGCGGATTCAACAGTGAATGCACCGTCGCCGTCTTCGGCGTCGCTGCGGGAGAAACTGCGCGCCGAACCATCAACGGCGATGCCCGAACCATGCAGCACTTCCTTGAAAACGTGCGCCGTGTAGGCCGCGGGATTCTCGACGGTCATGCACTGCGTGATCGATTGTCCCTCCGGAACGTGTGATGCTGCGACGATGTGGTTGCTGCCGCGACGCCTGTAATTATCTCGTGACCTCTGGTCTTCAAATTCGATCGTACGGGTTCGGTTTTCGACCGTTACGTAGGAGGTTTCCAACGGCTCCCAACTCACCGTCGTCGCATGACCCATCGAATCCCCGGTCGCCGTTACAAAGACGCAGTTATCGTAGAACGACAGTGCACTTACCTGGGCAGAGTAATAGTACTGCTCGTTATCCCAATTCCAGCCCAGTCCGAGCCGCTGATCATCGAAGAGCCTGTCGTCGCCCACAATGTCGCCCGCCACGACGCTAATGCCGTGTTCGCGCAAGGAATCGGCCCAGGATCGGAGCACAGCGAGTGGATCGTCCATGTAACGGTCCGATAACGTGGGGTCACCCGCTCCACGGATGACGACATCTCCAAACAGAGTATCGCCACGGACCTCCCCGTCCGCGTAGAGGACGGTTTCAAATCGAAAGTCGGGACCGAGGTGTTCCAGCGCCGCGGCCGTGGTAAACAGCTTGGCGTTTGACGCAGGGATGAGATTCTTTCGGGCATTCCGAGAGTAGAGAGGCCGGCCGGTCTGCAGATCCACCACATGTGCTGCCCAGATAGCATCAACAAACTCTGGCGCCAACAAGACCGAGTCGATTCTGGCGGATGCGACTGCCAATTCATTTGCCGATGGCCACCCGGTATCGGCTAGACGCGGCCCCGTCGAGCAGGCACTCAGTGTAAATCCGATCAGAGCCAGAAGAATCGTGAGCCGAAGGTAGAATCGCTGTGTGGTCAACAGTCTATCTGATTTGTTCTTTTTCGACCTCCACACGTTCGTCGTCGGGCCGAGCCAACACAACGAAAACGTGTTCAGTCTTCTCGATATTTGATTCCGGTGTGACGTGAAGAACCAATTCGATGCGTCCCGGACGAGCGATTACCGAATCGATCCTTCCGACGGGGTAGCCGGGAGGGTAGACCTGGCTAAAGCCGCTCGCAACGACGAGCTGGCCCGCCGAAACGGACTCTGTCTTCACAACATGATCCATTATAAGTCTGTCTCGCCTGCTCCCGTCCCACCGCACGATGCCCGGTGCCTCGCTGGGCTGCACTTTGGCGGGGATTCGAATATCCGTGTTGAGAAACGGCATGACACGGGCATACCGCTCCGAGACGAGAACCACCTTGCCTACGACTCCCGACTCGTCAATAACCGCCATATCTCTCTCAACGCCGTCAAGGCTTCCGACATTGATAGTGAACAGGTTTCTTTGCCGCGTAAGGTCTTTGGCGACGATATCGGCCGCGAGAGTTGGAGCCGCAAGCGTATCGCGAAGTCCAAGGAGCCGTCGCAAGCGGCGGTTTTCGATTTCGGCCTCACGCGATCGTGCGACCTGGCTGGAGAGGCGGATGTTATCGGTGCGGAGGCGGGAGTTCTCGTCGACGGCTCTCAAATAGTCGCCGATCCAGGAGAGCTTTCCTTCAATACCGGCTGCGAACTCCAGCGATTGTGCTCTCAAGCCTCTTACAGCAGGCTCGTTCTTAAGACGCAGGAGAACTCCGGCAAGGAGAAGAAGGACGAACAGGATGACCCAGTCGCCAATCTTGTCCCAGAGTTTGATCATGCTCTAATTGGCCGGTTACCGCGGTGGTCCGCGTCAGGTAAGAACACGGCTATGCTTTTCGATATCCTCAAGAACGGTCCCCGTTCCGCGAACGACAGCCGTCAGTGGATCTTCGGCAACATACACCGGAAGATCAACCCGGTTCTTAATAAGTGTGTCGAGCCCTTTCAGCAAGGCGCCTCCACCGGTAAGCATAATACCTCGCTCGAGAATGTCCGAACCAAGTTCGGGAGGCGTCCTCTCAAGGCATCGGATAACAGCAGCGGCTATCTGGCCGACGGACTCGCGAAGTGCTTCTCGCACATCCTCCGATGAGATCGTTCGGATCTTGGGTATGCCACTAACAAGGTCACGACCCTTGACGGACACCTCGAGCTCCGGGTCGAGTTCTACGGCGCTGCCCACCTCGCACTTAATTCGCTCTGCCGTCCGTTGGCCAATCAGGAGATTGTGATTCCGCTTGAAGTATTGAACGATCGCGTTGTCGAGTTCGTCGCCGCCAACGCGAATCGACTCGTCGATTACGATTCCGGAAAGCGCGATGACAGCAATCTCCGTCGTGCCGCCGCCCACGTCGACGATCATGTTGCCCACGGGCTCCTGGACGTTCAATCCAATTCCGACGGCTGCCGCCATCGGCTCGTCGATCAAGTACACCTGGCGCGCCCCCGAATGCTCGGCGGAGTCACGGACTGCTCGCTTCTCAACCTCGGTGATACCGCTGGGCACACAAATAACCATACGCCGGATCGACGTGATCCAGCTGTTCTGCACCTTGCGGATAAGACCCCGTATCAGTTGCTCGGCAACCTCGAAGTCGGCTATAACACCGTCCTTGAGCGGCCGGACCGTTTCAATTTCACGGTGCGTCCTTTCGTGCATCTGCTGAGCTTCGTGGCCGAGCGCGATCACCTTGCGCGTCGAGCGGTGAAGCGCGACTATGCTTGGCTCGTTCAGCACGATGCCTCTTCCCTTGATGTATATCAGGGTGTTCGCGGTCCCGAGGTCGATGGCCGCGTCGGTGGCAAGATTGAAAATTCCCATGCTTTACTTCTGGGCACTAAGCCGGTGGGTGCGCCCGTAAGACTATCTTGGTGGAAAGCGGTTTCACTGAGGCGGTGTCAATGTCTAAAATGCCTCCGGCCGGTGAACACCATGGCCATACCGTGATTATCGGCGGCTGCGATTACTTCTTCATCCCGAATTGAGCCCCCAGGCTGGATCACAGCGCTCGCACCGGCCCTCGCAGCTTCTTCTACTCCGTCTGCAAAGGGAAAAAAGGCATCCGACGCGACCACGCATCCCGAGAAGTCGAGTTCCGACTTCTTGCCCTTTGCAACGGCAATTTCAGACGAATCAATGCGACTCATCTGTCCGGCCCCAATGCCTAAAGTGGCTCGGTCGCGAGCATAAACGATTGCATTGCTCTTCACCCACTTCACAACACGCCATGCGAAATCGAGATCGAGCAATTCTCTCACCGTCGGTTTGCGATTGGTAACGACCTTGAGGTCATTCATGAACGCATCGGGAGAGGGAAGCGAAGGATCCTGATCCTGCACGAGGCTGCCTCCCACGACGCTTCGTACGTCTCTGGCCATGTCGTGGCGAGCGGAGGTTATGATCCTGATAAGTCGGCGGTTCTTCTTCTGCTTGAGAAACCCCAGAACATCGTCATCGAACTCAGGCGCTATGATGATCTCCGTGAAGACCTTGTCGATGGCCGAGGCAGTCTCCAAATCGAGCGTTTGATTGACAACCACGATACCGCCGAACGGAGACTGCCGATCGGTCGCAAACGCCTTTTCATACGCTTCAGCCAGCGTGGCGGAGGTGGCGACGCCGCAGGGATTCGTGTGCTTGAGTATCGCCACAGTAGGATCGTGCGACTCAAACTCAGTAATTATATGGAGCGCGGCACTGAGGTCGAGAATATTGTTGTATGAAAGCTCCTTGCCATGGAGTTGCTCATAGAACGCAGCGGGCGATCCGTACAATTCGGCGTTCTGGTGAGGATTCTCTCCATATCTGAGCTGCTGCGCCAATGGCTGAGCCACCTTGAGTGCAGCTTCGTGACGTGCCGTGCCATTCGCTGCCGGCTTGGTGAAGTAGGAGTACACCGCCCCATCGTATGCTGCCGTATGCTCGAAGGCTGCCGTGGCGAGGCGTCGCCGGGTTGTCATAGAGAGGCATCCCTCGTTCCGATCGAGCTCGTCGAGGACTTCGGAATAGTCGGCCGGATCCGTGACAACCCCGACGAAGAAGAAGTTCTTTGCCGCGGCTCGCAGCATCGTGGGGCCGCCGATGTCTATGTTCTCGATCGCAACCGCGTCCGTTACGTCGGCACTGCCGGTCGCCTTCTGGAAAGGATAAAGGTTGACAACTACGAGGTCGATCGGAGCAACGTCAAGACCTTGAAGTTGCTCGATGTCTTCGGGGTCATTGCGGCGGGCGAGGAGCGCGCCGTGGACTTTCGGATGCAATGTCTTGACCCGCCCGCCGAGTATCTCCGGAAATCCCGTGATATCAGAAACGTCTGTCACGGGTATACCAGCGTCGCGTATGGCGCGCGCGGTGCCACCCGTCGAAACCAGTTCGATGCCTCGAGAATGGAGTCCGCCTGCGAATTCGGCGATCCCGGATTTGTCGAAGACAGAAAGCAGTGCCCTCCTAATGGATTGCAGGTCTTTTGGAACGGGAAGAGGTTTGACTTCGATCATTACTTCGTTGGGTTACGACTCAACTGCGGTTCGAAACTTACAATGCGGCCGCTCACACTGACACGTCCGGTCGCGAATAGCTGCAGTGCCTCCGGGTACAGGCGGTGCTCTACTTCTAGCACTCTCGTGGCAAGCGTTTCAGCAGTGTCTTCCGCCTGCACAGGAACGGGCTCCTGCAGGACAATCGGTCCGGTGTCGTACTCCTCATCAACCAGATGTATCGTGACGCCGGTCCATCGAGCACCATATTTGATTACGGCTTCGTGTACGTGCCGGCCATACATACCTTTGCCGCCAAATGCCGGCAGAAGCGCAGGATGGATATTAATGATACGATGCCGGAACCGCGCGACAACTTCTGAAGGAATTTTCTTAAGGTAGCCGGCCAACGCGATCATCCGAACGTCGTAGGCGTCGAGTTCGGCGAGGAGCCTTTCAACATATTCAGGCTCGCCCCCGAAGTCCTGGGGTCGTATCACAACGGTGGGGATGCCCAAGTCGTGTGCTCGCGTCAGCACCCCGGCGTCTCTGCGATGTGTTAGGCACACGACGATGTCGGCATGGAGCTGGCCGGCAATCGATGCCTTCGCGATGGCACCGAAGTTCGATCCGCCACCGGAAGCGAAGACGGCAATTCTCAGTCGATCCGATGGGGAGGAACTCATAGGCGTATCGTCAGCTGTTCAGTTGCTCGAAGTGACGCATCGCCTTGATGGACTACCAGCTCGGCCTCGACTCCGATAGGAATAGGTTGCTTCGGGCTGATATGGCCGTACGGAAGTCCCGAGGCCGCCGGCACGCCGGCAACGTCCACCCAATGCGCCAGGACATCGTCCAGTTCGAGAGAAGCCTGTCCCGGTTTCGCTGCCGCATCAGTAAACGCACCCAACACGAGGCCGCCGATTTTTTCTAGTATTCCCGACAGATGTAATTGTGAAAAGAGACCGTCGATGCGGTAGGGCGCCTCGCCCACCTCTTCTAAAAAGAGAATACATTCGGACAGGTCGGGCAGGTAAGGCGTGCCAATGAGCCTGCAGACCATGGTCAGGTTGCCACCTACCAGAGGTCCCGTGACGGCACCCGCCCTCGCCGGCTTCATGGCGATCCCGGACTCACCGTAGATTCCGGTGTCTGCAGTCCCGTTCAGAATCGACAAGATGAGACCTGCCTCGGGCTCGGCGATCGCGGGCCAGTCCACGGCTACCATCGCCGCAGACAGTGATGGTACGGCAGCAACCGAGAGCGCACCGAGCTGGAGTGCCGTGATGTCGCTATAACCTACTATGAGCTTCGGGCTGGCGGCCAACGCTGCGAAGTCCACGCGGTCGAGAATGCGCGTAGTACCGAACCCGCCACGGGCACAGAAGATGGTTTTCAAATCCGGGCTTGTGAGGGCGCGGTTCAGCGCGTTCACGCGGTCCGCATCCCGTCCGGAGAGATAACCGTACTGGTCGGCGCCCACTCGATTCTCGGGAATAAGGCCGGCCTTTTCGAGGCGCTGCATTCCGGCTTTGAGCTCCTGCAGAGGGGGGTGGCTGCCCGGCGCAACGATCGCCACGCGTTCGCCATGCTGGGTTGGACCCGGCTTTCGGAGACTAATGGCCACGGTAGTCAGCGGGAGGGGTGAGCGGTGGTGGTGAAATCACTGATGGTCGCGGGATCGCGCAGCACGACGAAGCGTGTAGAGCGGGCTGACAACTGAGGGAGTGAGAGTCCGACTTAT
>JAHHLP010000221.1 GCA_018679295.1 Rhodothermia bacterium | reverse complement strand
TCACCGACCCTGCCTGGGTCGATACTCACACCGGCTGGTGGGATTTCGGCGACGCCTCCGCTGGGATAGCCGGAGACCTGGTTGAGGAGAACGCGGAACCTGATTCCACGGGGACGGTTACGGGGTCGTATGCCTACTCTGCGCCGGGGGACTATGCAGTCGAACTGACGGTGACGGACAACGATGGCGGGGAGGGAGCTGGCTCTGCAACAATCGAGATCCTCACAGCCGAGGAGGCCGCGCAGCAGATCAACGAGTTCATCCAGAATCTTCCCGACGTCGCTTTCCAAAACAACGCCCAACAACGAAAGAACGCCTTTGCGAGAAAATTCAACGCGTTGGTGGGGCAGATCGAAGGTGGCCAATACAATGAGGCGATCGGCAAGTTATGGGATGACATCCGGGCAAAGGCCGATGGATACGTAGATGGTCGCCTGAACAACGACTGGATCATCGATGCCACAGCGCAGGTGGAGATCTGTGCAATGGCTGATGCCTTGATCGCCTACCTCGAGACCCTGCGGTAGCGGAAATGAAATGGTGCCGGACACAGACTGTGTCCGGCTCCTTCACGGATCACGAAGGTAGTGCCGTCGCGGTAGGGCGTCTTCAGCGAGTAGCGAATGTCGCCCAATGCGGTCAGCGCCAGCCACCCGGCGGCCACGGCCAGTTGGGCGACAGCCGGTCTGTGTCTACACTTCTTTGCAGTCGCATCAGCGGTTTCCTTGCGCCCGAACGGAGTAGGCGCGCAGAATCGTGGCTCAGAGAGTCTGAGCCGATGCTGTGGAAAAAATAATCGAACTGATGCAGGCTGTGGGTGACGGCGCATTCGCGATCGACCGGCTGCAAAGCATCGTTTTCTGGAACGATGCGTGTGAACGAATTCTCGGCTACCGGGCAGACGAAGTCCTGGGACGGCACTGCTACGAGGTGATCGGTGGCACGGCCGAGGACGGATGCCCGGTCTGCAAGCGCGACTGCGCTGCGATGCAGGCCCGCGCCCATCGCGAAGCCCTGCCTTCAAAGCACCTCGCCGTACATCACAGAGACGGCCGGGAGATCTGGCTCGGCGTCAGCACCATCCTGGTCCCGTCGTCGTGGAGTGAGCTCAGCGTCATGGTCCACCTGATTCGCGACATCACCACCCACAAGCGCATCGAGTCGCTGGTCGGCGAACTGACCGGTGAGATCGCCGAGCTGACGGCGACGTCGCAGAGCACCGGGAAGCACCCGATGCAAAAGGTGACCATTACCGACCGCGAACGCCAGATCCTGCTGGCGATGTCCTCGGGCAAGACGTCGCCCGAGATCGCCGAGCTGCTCAACATCAGCATCGCCACGGTGCGCAATCACATCCACCACATCCTTTCCAAGCTCGGCGTGCGTAACCGCCTCGAGGCCGTGATCCTGTCGCTGCGCGCCGGTCTATTGTAACTGTCCGTGGGAGCGGCGGCGCCGCTGGAGTGAAGGTACCGGACACCGACGTTAGCTTATTGTCACTGATTGTCACTGACAGCAACGGGTAGTACGCATTCGTATTTCAGGTGCCGGGCACCGACTTATTTGACTAATCGAACGTCCGGAGTTGGCCGACCAGAGCCGGATGAGGAAGCGATAACGAGCTCTCGGGAACGGCTCGCCAGCGAGTGATAGCGGTCAGTCTAAGTGGCTTCTCAACCGAGTCGCCGGCGACCGTCTCCTTGTTGCCTGACTGGAGACCGTCTGCTGCGCTGCAGCGATCAGGCGCGGTTCGACCCGTTCCGGTCGTTCGCCATTGACCGACGACTCGTCTCCGATTCTCGGCGCCTAGCTAGACTTGATCTGACAACTGCACGAGCGTCAAGACCAATAACGTCAGATCAGGTCGCGACTACTACAGCCAGACACAAATCAACTGTTTTGTGCTACCACCAGCTACTCAAAAGAGAAATGGAATATCTCGCCAACTTCAAATTGACGGCTTGCGACTATTCTGCCTTCCACGACAACGTCCAATCTGTATTCTCCGGCTTCCCAACTACCTGGTTTATCATTGCCCCAACAACTTGAGTACAACGAGACAGTCGAATTTTTGCGCAGGAAGAAAGAGTGCTCATGCCTCCTCAGTAAGCTTCCATCCGCCTTGTAATATTGAGATGTTGCTTCGAAGCCAATTTTCTGGTCCCTTTCCGGGTGCTCAATTTTCAGTTCCCAACAAATGTATCGAGTTTGGTTCATCGGAAACTTGCTTCGGTAAGTCCTTTCCTCGTAGGGGGTATCTTCTTCACCTTCCTCATAAAACAATAGATCCGATACCGTAGCGTTAAATGACGGGATGTCATATATGCGCGCCGCCCTCTCTTCAGCCCTTTCCCACCACTTATCGATCTCATTATGGTCGAAAGCTTCAACTTGAGGACTCTGTGCTGCGCCGTAGGACACCATTTGACCTGCTGGGACGGTAAGTCTCGATCGTCCGTTGTTGTAGAGAAACTCCGGGTTTCCTTCGAGAGTATAAACCTCCAGCTGCCCGTCTTCTCCAATACGAAGATTGACGAGTGAATTGACGTTCACATAGACGATATCGTGAAATGGAGTCGTTCTTGATAAGGTCCCATCGATCCTGGCCACCAGAGTCCTTGCTGTTACCGCTGCTGGCGCCATAAGAGGGCCTTGCAGCGTCCAGTTTATCTCTTTATCCGCTCTCTCCTTAACTAACCAAGCAATGCTGTACATTCCTTGGGCCACGGTATCTTTTAGAGTGTCTTTCCACTCGCCCGATCTTGAGCGCGTTGGCCCGACCGTAAACTCATTTGACCTTCCTGTCTTGGGTGTAAACAGCGCGCGACCTGACGCGCCGCCCTCCCAAACAATGCGCACGTCAGCGGCAAGTCCCTCTGCAGCAGCCATCTTGATTTTGTCGCCATTGTAGAGAAAATGGCTATTGTGTTGCAGCCACGTTTTCCTGTCGTGCTCAGCAAAAGGTTCGAATACCCACTCGGCTGGTGATGTGTTCACCAGTCGATGAATCTCGGATCGGCTGGCCTTACACCCGTCTATCGGATATTTGGACCACTGAGTCCCGGCAATGTTTCTACGACCGCCGGGTGCTGTTATTGGGTCTTTGCGAAGAATAGAGACACGACCGGCGCCGTAAGGGATATCGAAAACGGCCGGTAGTTCATTGACAGCGGCGATTCTTGCTACCGGCCTGGT
>JAHHLP010000317.1 GCA_018679295.1 Rhodothermia bacterium | reverse complement strand
CGCTCACAATCGACCTCTCGATCACCTGCAGATCTGGCAGCGCACCTCTCGTCATTCCAACTCGATCTCAAGTTCAGCGCAGGAGTCTGGTTCTTTTCGCCGGCCGACTCCCGGTTTCACGGGCGCTACAAGAAGGACCTCCCGATGGAAGCGCGTCTGGACATCGCAGCCAGTCTCAAGGATTATGGACTGTCTGCAATGGAGGCGCATTACCCGAATGAGATCAACGAGGACAACGTGAATCTCTGGAAGGCTTTTCAATCTGATACGGGCATCCGGCTACTGACCGTAATACCGCTCCTCTTCTACCCGAAGGAATTCGAATTCGGATCTCTTTCAAGCCCGATCCAGAACGCCCGCGCCAAGGCAATCGAGCGGACGAAGGGAGCCTTCCGTATGTGCCAAGAGGTCGGCGCCGACTTCTCCATCATCTGGGCGGGAATAGACGGATACGAGAATCCATTCGGCATCGACATGGCTGCCATGCGCTCGCGTTTTGTCGATGGACTCGTCGAGGCACTCGACGCTGTGCCGGGCACGCGTATCGCGTTCGAGCCTAAGCCCTACGAGCCACGCGGCCGCATCCTGTACGGCCTCACGCCCGAGGGAGTGTTGCTAGGCCAGCAGGTCGAGTCAAAGCTGGCGGCGGAGGAAAACCGGTCGCTTCTCGCTGAGGGGCACAAGCTCGTCTGTATGAACCCCGAGATCGGCCATCTCATGATGGGGTTCGAGGATCTCCCCTACGCGCTTTCATGGCCGCTGTCGGAGGGACGACTGGCGCACACGCACTGGAACAGCCAGCCGCTCGGTAACTACGACCAGGACCTGAACGTCGGGGTGATCTCTCCGGAGCAGATGGAGGCCGGACTCTATACCCTGAAGATGCATGGCTACCGCGAGCACTTCGGGATAGACATCAACCCGGAGCGGATGCCCGTCGACGTGGCGCTGAAGAACTCGATGGACGCACTTCGGGCAGCCAACGACCGGATCAACAGCCTAGACCATGCGGCAATCATCGAAGCCGTTGAGAACCCGGACACGCATCGCGGGTGGATCGAGGCCTATCTGATCCGCGCCCGGGCTCCACAAGGATCGCGGCTCGCCGGCATCGAAGCGGCGCTGTCTACCGCCGTGCCCGACTAGCAGACCCCTCGGCCACGGCGACCGAGGGGTCGACCGCTTGCGGGCGACGTAGCACAGCCTCCCAAACGACCGATTACCAAGACCGGCCCTGCGACGGCTACATAGAGCTCAGCGATCCGGTGAAGATGTAGTCGTTGTCGCTTTTCGTCGTATGACACGACTGACATCCCGGCACGCGACCCTCGAGGGACATCCCGTTCGGTGCCTTGTCGAGCGACCCGTCCGGCAGATGCTTGGTGAAGTACCAGTCGTTGTGGTCCGGATTGTACCCTTCAACCTTGTACATGACGGTCACGGCCGCCAGCGTCGAGTCGGGCATGTAGTTCTCCTTAACCACGATGGCACCTGGCGGCATCGTGCCTGCATGCGTCGTGAGCGCCTCCAGCGCGGCCTCGTTCAGATACGATGTAAGCAGCATCCCGTGCGGCTCTTGGCCGGTATACAACTCGCCCTTATCCGGCCATAGGGCCCAACTGTCTTGATAACCGACTGCCTGTAGGTACGCCCACACCGCGGCTCCCGTCGTATCGGGCAAATCCGGCATTGAAGCCTCTGTTGCGGCTTCGTCCGGTGGCGGCATTGGTTCTTCTTTCTTCGCACAACCAGTTGCAATGAGGGCTACCACGACGGCGCCTACCGCCGCTCTGAATGGTGGTGAATGTCGCATTTTTACCTCTTGAATGACCTCTGCTTTACGGACCGATGTCAATTAACCTTGTCGGCCACCCGTTTCCAAATGCCGATTGGGGGTAGTGACCCTCGTGGCTTTCGCGAGCCGCTAGTCTTGCCGATCTTATCGAAAATCAACTAAAGGAAGACGAGCAATGGACCATTCGGAAGAGATCCTAAAGGTTCTTCAGGAAATCCGCGACTCGCAGCGAGAGCACCATGAAGAATACCGTCGCGTGGCCGGGCAATCTGTTGCGCTGCAGGAAGATGCTGTCGCGAGGCAGAAGTTCATTACGAACCTGTACAAGAAAGTACTGGTCGCCGGGGGCATCCTCGTTGTCATTCTCCTGGTCCTGATTCTGTACCTGATGCGGTTCTTCTTCTAGTCAACCGGGTAGCCCTGGCTGCGCTTGTCTGCACGGGTCCGACCATTAGCCGTTGCACCATACTCGCGAGCGCCGGGGCCAGGGAGAAGTCTCTTTCGAAGTTCGTATCCTTGAGGCCCCAAACCGTTACAAGCTAGAGGCTCGAATGCGCTTACAGATCATCATCGCCGTTCTGGCGACTTCCCTGCTGACAGCCGGCTGCCAGCCGAACGAGACCGACACGTCCTACCCCCATCTGGAGAAGGCGCGTGAGATAGCACACAAGTATGTGATGGTTGACGGGCACGTCGATGTCCCCTACCGCATGACGGAAAAGCCAGAGGACATCAGCGTTGAGGCTGGCGGACATTTCGATTACCCGAGGGCGGTCGCCGGCGGACTCGATGCTCCATTTATGTCGATCTATCTACCCGCACGGCGCCAGGACACACCTGGATCGTCGAAGGCTCTGGCCGATTCATTGATCGACCTCGTTGAGGGCTTCGTCGAGAAATCCCCCGACAAGTTTGCCCTGGCCAGTTCGCCGAGCGAGATAAGGGATAATTTCGAGCGCGGGGTTATGTCCCTGCCGATGGGCATGGAGAATGGTTCGGGGCTCGAGGATGATCTTGCCAATCTGCAGCACTTCTACGACCGCGGCATACGGTATATCAC
>JAHHLP010000181.1 GCA_018679295.1 Rhodothermia bacterium | reverse complement strand
TCTTGAGGCGAAGGAGCTCGAAGAGGCAACGGACATGCGGGAGATCACGAACCTCATCGGAGAGGCCGATGAGTTCGCACGCAGTCTTGCGCGAGGCCTGATTCCTGTTGAGCTCGATGCGGGTGGTCTTTCCGCCGCCTTCCATCGGCTCGCGACGAACGCCCAGAGGCTGTTTGACCTCGATTGCACGTTCGAGGAGGTTGGAGGATTACCGAACATCGAAAACACGATTGCTACTCATCTCTATCGCATAGCGCAAGAGGGCCTGAGCAATGCGGTTAGGCATGGGCAGGCGTCACAGGTGCGGATCATTCTCGCTAATGGTCAAGAACAGGTTCGTCTAAGGTTGTCCGACAATGGTCGCGGAATCCCGGATACCATAGACGAACATCACCCTGGAATGGGTATCCGCATAATGCGATACCGAGCTCGCATTATCGGTGCAATACTGGAGGTTCGGAAGCAATCGGAGGGCGGTACCGTTATCGTGTGTACGCTCCCAACGGACACTGCCTTCCGACCTCGAACACGAGCAAACGCAGGTACGGAAGAATGAATAAGATCCTGATAGTCGATGACCACCCCTTGATGCGAAAGGGACTCGCGCTTACGATCGACGCCGAGCCGGACATGACCGTTTGCTGTCAAGCCGCCAGCGCTGAGGAGGCGCTAGACCTCATCGAGGAGGACATGCCGGAACTGATGATCATCGATATTTCCTTACCGGGAATGAGCGGGCTCGAACTCGTGAAGCACTTGCAAGCGGTCTACCCGGAGATCAGGATTCTGGTTGTGTCGCGTCACGACGAAACCTTATACGCTGAGCGCGCGATACGTGCCGGTGCGCGCGGCTACATTATGAAGCTGCAGGCCGGCGAGGTGATTGCCAAGGCAATCCGCCGAGTGCTCAACGGCGGGATCTACGTCAGCGAAGAGATAAGTGAGAGGTTGCTTCTGGGCATCGCTACCGGGCGAGACAGTCTCACGAAGTCTCCTCTCGAGGTGCTGAGCGATAGGGAGCTGGAGGTGTTTGAGTTGACCGGCAAAGGTCATGCGACGCGAGAAATCGCCGAGCGCCTCCACCTGTCCGTCAAAACCGTCGAATCGTACCGCGCCCGTATTAAGAACAAGCTCAACCTGAATACTGCATCGGAGCTCATGCAGCACGCGGTGCAATGGGTCGAAGGTGAGGGCGCCAACTGAAATCTGTCGAGTACCCGCTTCGGGCGGTAAATGGAGCGCTGGGGCTCGGCCGCAAGCCCGATGGGTAGAGTGCTAAAGCACCTCGTATAACCTGCGGTAGTTGCGGTTGTCCGGGTCGATTTCCATCAGTCGCTCCAGATACGATCGTGCTTCGTCGGGCCTGCCGGTGTTGGCATACAGTGAAGCCATGTTGCCGAGCGCCTGTTCAAAGTCCGGGTTCAGTTCGAGCGAACGTCTGAAATCCGTCTCGGCCTGCGCAAAGTCACCCGTCAACGCGTATGCGAAGCCGCGGTTGTTATACGCCTCCGACCATTTCGGGTAGTCCCGAAGAATTTCGTCAAATAGTTTGATCGCACGTTCAAGTTGCTGGTCGGCCGTGTAGGCTGTCGCAAGTTTGGTCCGAAACTGAAGATGATCGGGAGCGAGCGACACGGCCCGCTCGTAGAAATCGATGGACTTCCGCTGATTCCCCATCTGAGCATATGCTTCGCCGATGCGGTAAAGCGTCCAGGGGTGGGTGAGGCTGTCCGGCGAGCCGCTCTCCGCGAGCGCAGCAACGCGACCATGCTCGCCGCTGAGTGTCCATAGCCGTATCAGCGGTTCGGCCAACTCTGTTTCACTGCTAGATTCAAGAGCTCGATCAAGGAATACCCGGGCCGAGTCAAGAAACTGGGGGCGCTGTTCGAATTGTTCGTAATGCGCGAGGTACCCTCTCGCCATCACCTCGCCTGAAGGACGGCTGTCAGAGAGGCTCGCAAGTTGTACAAACTCCTGCTGTTGCTTGACCTCCTTCGAACTTACCGGGCTCGGCACTCGGATGTAGTGGTCGGTGATCCGCACATGCGGGATGTCCTTCGAGCCCGATATCGGCATGTGGCAGGAGGCGCAGTCGTCTCCGTTCTTTTGTCGCGCGGCTTGGTCCGCAGAACACTCTCTGATTTCGCGTTGCTCATGACAGGTGATGCAGGCTGATCGGTACGTGCCGGCCGGCATGGATTCGATGCTCACATGCGGGTCGTGGCAGGTGACGCAGGTCAGTGGACCGGATGCGGTAGAGTCGTCGCGTACCGTTGCTGCAGCTGTCGACTGGATGTAGCATTCGCTCATTCGCAGTCGGTCAGGATGGGAAGCCATGATGAACTGCTCCAGCGAGTCGGCATATCGCGGCTGGAATACCTTCAAGACATCCGCTAGCTCCATTCCTGGACGAAAGTCGAGGAATGACTTGCCGTCCGTCGTCACGGCGGTACCCTGCAAGTGACATCGCTGACACAGATCAAACTGCAGAGCCGGGTCGAGCTTGCCGGGATTGACGATGGTCCAGTCTATCTCCGTCTTGATGTCGACCACCTTGCCTGACTCCACAGCTTTGACGTGGGCCTCGCCGGGACCGTGACACCTCTCGCAGTCGATTCCGAGTGGTACCTCCTCGTAGCGGTTTCCAGAGCCCGGTACATAGT
>JAHHLP010000253.1 GCA_018679295.1 Rhodothermia bacterium | reverse complement strand
GATCATCGTCTGCAAGATCTGGCTATCCGCTCCCAAATGTAGGTCTTCGTAGACGGTTTGTGAGGTCACGGCTATCTCGTCACTCTCCTGGTTGCCTCCAAATCCGAGCCACGGAGAAGTCTGAATCAGATCCCAGCTGAGACGGTATTGCTCGGATCTGTATTGATTGCTGCTCTCCCCCTCCAGGCGGTCGGTTACGACCCCGCGAAGCGGCGTCACCGCGATGACGATCAAGAGCATGGCTAGGCCGATAACCATTACCCGAGCGGATCGTGGAAAGGGACGCCACAACCGGGCGACGATGTACAGCGCGATGAAAAGGAGCGACAGCCACGCCCACCGGTTCCTCGAAATGATGAATGGGAAGATGGCCGCCACTGCCACGAGGTCGAGCGACAATGAGTGGCGCCCGCGGTCCAGCTGAAGCCTCAGGAGAGCGACCGCAGGGAGAAACATCACCACGGCTGACCCGAAATGGTTGGCGTAGGCCAAGAAGCCTTTAGGCCGGTGGTCCAGCACGAGCCCGGCCTCCTCCCCGACCTTCAACCCGTCAGAGAGTTGCACACGGGTGACGTCATCCCAATACGTCTCTAGTTGACCCTCGTCGACGAACAGTGTGTTCGTCAGACTGGGGAACTCCTGGGTGCCGAAGATCAATCCGAGCACTCCGCCCACCACGACCAATATCCAGAACAGCGCAACGAGGGCAACGATCGCGCTGTCCGGCAGTTCATCCGATGACGCGTTGTAGGCAAACAGGAAAACAATCGTTGCCGCCAGGTACACAGTGATGATCCGGAGCCCATCCGCCGCGCTGACGGCAGCGACTATCGCGATGGCGACATACGCCAGCCAGAGGAAGAACGCTCGCGGCATCAAGATCCTGGAGCGCCTCAGGATGAACACCGCCATTGGCAGCACAAGGATGGGCCACATGAATTCCGCGAGACCCAGTGCCCACGCACCGGGGAGGGCCACGATCGCGAACGTCAGCGTTCTTGTGGCGCGCGTTCGCGGCAGGTTGATGCGGGTAGCCCGGGCCTGTTTGGCATCGGCCAACAGGCTCTGGCCCGACGGGGACAGATACCGGTTGCTTTCCTCGACGACTTCGGGTTGATGACTCATCGGATGATCTCATCCACGAAAGTCGAGCGCAGCTCAAGGGTCTGTCGCCAGGCATTGGCATCGACGACTGGAACGCTTCCGAGGTAGGGACGATCGTCTGCCGTTTCTCCCTCGTGTTTGCGTAATTCCAACGCGTAGCGCACGAACTTCCGCGTGGCCGGTCGGAAAGGGAGGAGGGGATCGTTTCTGATCACGGTTCCTGCGCCGCGGACCAGCAATCCAAGAGCCGTAATCCGCTGGCCAAGAGTCCATGCCCGACTTGCCATCCAAGCCAGCAGATAGATCTCGGACCACAGATGAAGGGGACGAGGAAGGTCGGGATGACGGCTCCATATGTCCTGCCGAGCCGCGTGGAAGTTGGAGAGAAAGGGCTTGACGTCACGGGACATGGTCGCCCTCCCTTGCCGATAGCCCGTAAGGAACTCGGCCACCACTTCAAACTCGCAAACCTCAGCGAGCTTCAGGTATAGATGCCAGTCCTCAAAACCCTGGCCTCCGCTCTTTTCCAAAAGGTCGCGGCTGTACCCACCGACCCGTTTCAGAAGGGACGTGCGGATCAGGGGTGTGCTGGCGTTTCCAACGAAGTTCTGCAGTAGGAGCGGTGCCAAGACATTCCCACGATGCATTGGTTTTGGACGGAGCGGCGGAACGATTACTCCGGCTCGGTCGATGTTTGCATACCAGGTGTAGACGACTCCTACATCAGGCCCAGCTCGCTCGAGAAGAGCAACCTGTTTGGCCAGCTTTTCCTGATGCCACACGTCATCCGAGTCGACGAACGCTATCAGGGGGCCGTTCGCTTCAGCCAGACCGGCGTTCCGAGCCGCCGCCACTCCCTGATTGACTTGCGTCACAAGTCGTACGCGCTCGTCGCCCCCGAACTCTTCCTCAATCAGTTGAACCGTTCTGTCCGTCGATCCATCGTCGACCGCAATCACCTCGAGATTCTGGTGGGTCTGCCCGAGCACGGATCGCAAGGTGTCGGCGACCACCTCTGCCCCGTTGTATATCGGAACCACCACCGACACGAGCGGTTGTGGAGACGCGGACGCCATGGAGGACCCCGCAGTCACGAAAGCCACGCCTTTCTTGTCAGATCGTCGACGGTGAAACGGTGCACAACCACAGGCTCATTTCGGTTGGCGTTGCCGACGGCGTGCCGCAAACACTCTGAACGCGAACGCTGGGTTGCCGATGACGTAGCGGCGAAACATCTTCACCGGATGGTGCCCCAGGCGCCACAGCCATTCGAGCCCTCGGTGGATCATCCACTTTGGAGCCCTCCGCTCCACCCCCGCGTACCAGCGAAAAGCAGCACCGACGGGCAAGATGAGGTTCGCATCCAGGGAATCAAACGTGTCATCGATCCAGAATTCCTGGAGGGGCATGCCGAATCCGACCATGAGGATATCGGCACCCGAGTCATTGACTTTTTCAACGACCCGAGCGCTTTCGTCGCCAGACTTGTCAAAAAAGCCATGGTGAGTCCCGGCAACGCGCAGCCCCGGATGGTCTCGGGCCAGGAGCGCCGCGCAGCGCTCAGCTACTCCCTCAACATCGCCGAGAAGAAACAGCGAGAGTTCCCGACCGATCATTGCCTCTGCTAATTCATCAATCCAGTCCATCACCGCAAGGCGCTCTGGAATCTCGAAGCCAAGCTTGCCAGCACCCCACTTGACGCCGTGGCCGTCACAAAAGACCAGATCGGCTCGGTCGAGCGCCGCCCGGAATCGGTCGTTCCTCATCGCAAGGTTGATAGCGTGAACGTTCACATGGCTAACGAGCCGCCGGTCCTTCCCACCCGCCCACTGGACCAGCAATTCGACAAGTTCGGGCTTGCGCAGGGATGCAACTCGAATCCCGAACAAGTCTGCGGTCTCTGGGACACTCACGGTCATTTACAACCCCTGGAAGGCGCGCGTCTTGCATCGGTTGACCTTGTGGCCACCTTGACAGTCAACGTACCTCTATCGCATCGATCGGTCGAACGCTCGGAAGGGCACTCGCTTGAGCAGCAACCATGACGGTGAGTCGCTCTTTCTAAGCGAGCACCTCGAGCAATCGGGCTGCCTCATCAAGATAGCGCTCCGCGGACATACTTCTCCTCGCCCGTCGCGGCCGGGACGCGAATAGGCACGACCACAACAGGGCGACTCGGAACCGATTCACGAGGTAGCTGCGCTCCACTTCAGCCTTGTCTCGAGCGTAACCGATCTCCGCTCCGTACCTATTGAGCGCGCTCTTCTGGTTGCCGGAGCTCTCATCAATGAGAAGGGTGGCGAGGTCGACAAGCGGATCGCCCCAGACGACGGAGTCCCAATCGATGACTTTGATACCGGGAGCCGTCTCGGTCACGAAGACATTCCAGCGATGGAGGTCGCCGTGAATCGGCTGTCGGCCAGTCTCGACGCCGAGGGGAGCGTGGAGTGCAACAACCGCAGGCCAATTGTCGAGCAGGGCTGTCGCCGATGGCTGGCCCGAGCCGCGCAGAATCTCCTCCATGACTCCCGATACCATCGCGAAGTAGTGGTCATGGCGTGTTGCCAGTTTCGGTTGCGTCGTCTCGGCCCACTGGCGGAGGGCCCGATGGAATGCGGGCAGTCTGCTCGCTACCTGTGCCACCAACTCCCCGTTGGGCAAGGTTCCGTCCACTTCTTCGACGAGGTAGTGGAGCGCCTCTGAGGTGGCCTCAAAGTACAACACCTCGGGCATGAACGGGCTAAGACCCGTCCCGGCCACATTTGAAAGAACGACTCGCTCGGTCATCTCAAAAGAAGCCACAGCTGCTCGAAGGGCGGCATCGAGCCGGGACGACGGCCTCGGCGCCGTCGGACTCAGGTGGTGTATCGCTGAATACTCATCTCCGCCCTCCGATTCTGCGACCACTTGATTAGTGCGCTCGCCGGTCTCGGCGCTAGAG
>JAHHLP010000179.1 GCA_018679295.1 Rhodothermia bacterium | reverse complement strand
CTTGTATTCTATACGGACCGAGCGCGATATGAAGTCCTAGTAACCAAATACGTCAGAAGAGGGTCACATCCCCTCAAACCCGAAATCCAGTTTTGGACTGAGGATGTTCACACCGTTCGATCGATTGCTATTGACGAAAGAATCGATCTGGTTGAGTTCTACGAGAATGGGATTCAACGAGGCGGTACCCGAAACCTCTTGTTTCGTTCTGTAAGCCTGGATCCCGAAGAGCCATCGGTTCTATACGCGAACTGGATCTAGCCCGAGCGCGAAGAGGTTATCCACGTAGCCCTCGCATGTAGCGTACGCGGCTAGTCGGGATTTCCCCGCTTGACAGGCCGCTCGTTCGTGCGGACTATCACCCTGCGGAGCGTGCAACACCGCCCACGAATCGGCATGGCTGAAGTAGTTCTTAGTATCGTCGCAACGATAGCCGTCGGATACGGGATCCACAGGCTGCAGCAGCGGAGACGACGGATAGGTATCGACGTGACGGTGGAGAATCGTTCGGCGGATCGCTCAGACGGCACGATCTATGAGAACTCAGCTGGCTCGCGCCAAGTCAACATCTCCATTCTCGTCAAGAATCGTGACAAGCTTCCCATTACCGTCAACTCATTCATTGTCGCCGTTCCACAATATCCAGCTCACCTCCCAGTCGTCAGGCGACTTGTACGAAGCTGGCCACAGAGGCAAAACGTGTCCCTCCCTATTCGTGGATGCAAATTACCGACTGTCGTTGGGCCAGGTGAGACGCTCGGAGAAATCTACCTGCATGGACTCGAGGTTGCTTCCCTGTTAGACCAACGGGGAATCCACCCGTTGTCGTGCGTGGTTTTCTGCGCACTCGACAGCCGCGGCAATGTGTATCCCAGCAGACCGGTCGAAGTCGACCTAGATGATTGGAGAGACGACCGAGGCAGTTGGTTGATCGCCTTCGCCTAATGCCGGTGGCCCTCGAGCGCGGTTGTGGAATCCCAAGCAGCCCCAAATAGTACTCCCGTGCTATGCAGGGGTGGGGCGGATCGGGTAGGTTGGGGCGTACGTACAATCAATCGTACAATCAATCAGCGGCTGAGATCGATGGCAAAGGACGCTCAGACAGTCTACAACGAGATTGTCGCCCACATCGATAAACAGGGCGGGCCGGCCTCGGCGTGGTACTGTGGGATCACCGAAGACCCGGAAAGGCGAGTGTTTGACGAGCATGGCGTGCCCCGACAGAAGCACTGGCGCATTTGGCGAGAGTGCTATAGTGACACCGATGCCCGGGCGGTCGAGAACACCCTGATCGAGTATGGCTGTGACGGCGGAGGCGGAGGCGGCGACCAAGACACTATCTTTGTATACGCCTACTTGAAGAAGAGAGGCATCACGAACCCGTGAGCTGCAGCAGCTGCCTCGCTCGATTCTCGTTGGGTAGCTACAAGTCGGGATAAGACCATGAAAGCTGTACGCAACATCGGGATCGGAATGGTGATCGGCCTCATCGTCATTTGGGCTGTTCGGAGCGGTGATGATCAGTCGTCTCGGCAGCAGAGCACGACAGCATCGGGATACATGGCCGAGATCGAGCCGGCCTTCGAGATTCAGAAGGAGTATGTGGGTGAGTTTCTTGAACCAGGCCTTGGCCTGGACGGCGGCTACACGATACGATCCCGATCGCATCAGTTAGCCTGCTACGTCGCAGCCCGCATCACTGGACTCGGTATTGGGGACGACGCCACAGGTGTCTGGCTCCTGTCCGGCGGTAAGAACGATCCCGGCCTGGTGATGTCGGCAAATCTAACCGCAGAGGAGTTTTCGGATGCGCCCAGGTCCAAGGACTCAAAAGCCGGTGGCACTTTCACCGACCCAGAGGCCTCTGCGCTGCTCAAGTATACACGGGAGTATCATGGGCTACGAAGTTGATTTCCTTCCGGTCGGTGAGGGAGAGAAGAGCGGCGACGCAATCCTCCTTCGTTTCGGGGATCTTAACGGCTCGCGATCCGATCAGAGCGTGGTTCTCGTCGACGGTGGGTTCAAGACAACGGCTCCAGGGATTCTCAAACATATTGAGGACTACTACAAGACTGACCTGTTGGACCTCGTTGTTTCGACGCACCCCGACGCCGACCACATTAATGGCCTGCTCGAGGTTCTCGAAGAGCTTCAGGTGAATGAACTGTGGATGCATCGCCCATCAATCCGCCGTGCGGAGATTGAACGGGCACTAAGGTCCGCAGAGAACCACGAGTACCGCAAAGCGGTGCGCGCCTCACTCGATGCCGCAAGTGAACTCGAGGACCTCGCAGTGAGTAACGGCGTGGTCGTGCAGGAGCCCTTTGCCGGAGTCGTTCATTCGTCGGGACTCTTTTCTGTACTCGGGCCCACGGAGGAATTCTACCTGCAACTTTTCCGCGAGGAACCAGAGGTTGAGGGAAAGAGCCTTCTTCGCGTGCTCGCTACTGCTTCCGC
>JAHHLP010000578.1 GCA_018679295.1 Rhodothermia bacterium | reverse complement strand
TGTTGGATCGGGCGACGATAACATACACCTTCGCGTAAACACCAGATTTAGCAAAGACTATGGACTGAAGGTGATGGACACCGTCGTCGATACCGTCTATTTCGCCGGGATTCACACGGGCAATGCGATCGGCACTCTAGGTGGTTTCAACAACCGAGTAGTTCATTTTGAGAACGTCCTTGTTCAGGATCCCTTCGCCGTCGCTATGGGGTGGACAGGAGCCTCGACAAACACCAATAATGACTACAATCAGTTTGGAAAGAAGACCGTAGGTGTATGGTTTAATAATAACAGGACTGTCGAAGGAAGTATTGAGCTTCAGTATGGATGGTCGCACTGGTTCGTGTATGGCGCTTACCGGCTGGGGTCATCGGCATCACAACCGCTGGTCATAACCTACAAGGACTTGGGCTTCACTGAATCCGGAGTTCGAGTGTCGACGGTTGGCGCGTTGATGCAGGCGGGGAAGTCGGACGGATTGGACGGGGTCGCGCCACGCTCGAGTGCAATCGGCGGGATCGACGGCCCTGGGTTAAAGTACATGAAGATTGTCTGTGACAATTCCAACTTTGGATATGGCCTGCGGCAACCCCTATTAATGCATGCGGAGCGAGCAGAAAGCAGCGGAACGGCGACCGTTGAGGTAGGGAGCTACAATGATGTTACCGTCGTGAACTGCGGTGGGGAAGGGGACGACATTCTGGGCAGCTGGCTTTGGGGTAGCGGCAGCGGCGACGAGTTCACGGGGTTTCACCGATGGCGAGGCGACGATAGCAACCCTTCGATGCTAGGCGGCAGGCTCTACTTGGGTCACGGCGACGGCGTCTACTCCGGCCAATGGCACGATCTCCAGCTTGAGATTGCGGATGGCCACGCTAACCCGACATTCATGCGCTGCGTTGACGTCAAGATTCAAGATGTCACGCTCACAGGAGCCATCAGGATGCAGCCAGCGTGCGAAAACGTAGCGATTGACAATGTGGCCTTCGTTGGGGCTGCTAGAACCGTAATAAACATCTCAAGTGGATCGAGTGTTGCGGCGAACAACGTTACTGCACCGCTCGGCAGTATTATCAGCGGAAGTGGTACGCTGAACTTGAACGGTACGAATGTGAGCCTTCCCTATACTTTTGACGGATCGGAGGGGAGTCCAAATTCAAGTGATTCGTCGCAGCAACTTGATCTGAGCCGCGGATGGAATCTCGTGTCTCTAAACGTTGAGCCGATTGACTTGGCTGTCGAACGCCTGGTTGAAGACGTACGTTCAGACCTAGTCATTGTCAAGGATGGCATAGGCAACGTCTACTACCCGGAGTTCGGAATCGATACAATCGGCCAGTGGGACTTATCGACCGCTTATCAACTCAACATTGACTCGGCGGCGACTATCAATGTTACAGGTAGTGGGGCCATAGACCCAGCTACTCCGATATCGCTGGGTTCAGGGTGGAATCTGATACCGTACGTCTTGGAGTCCTCTCTCGGTGTCGATCAAGCATTGACATCGATAGGTGATGCGTTGGTGATGATTAAGGACGGCGAAGGACGGGTCTTTTACCCGGAGCTTGGCATTACCACTCTCGAATCTCTGGTTCCAGGCCAAGGCTATAGTGTCTATGTTGACCGTCCGGCGACACTCGTCTACGGCAACTAAGTAACTGTTGCAGGTCCCACACCGACCGTCAACACATTAACGTCAACCCGATGGCAGTTCCCTGTCTGCGACCGCACTCCGGAGCGGGCTCCTTCGAGACGTTACCCCTCTTGGATCTCGTCTAGCATGGCGCGCAGCTTGATTGACATTGCCGCATCTGGCGCTGACGGCCAATCAGTACGGACACTGCTGACCTGCGTTGCCAAAGTACTCGGCAGAGCGCCGAGCAAATTGGTTGTGGGAGATGATGCGTCCTGGGCTCGAGCCTTACAGCTAGCTGTCTTCCATGGAGTTTCGTCGATTGTCTACCAAGGAGTAATCTTGTCCAAAGAGCTGTCCGCCAGCTGCCCGCCTGCGATGAGGGAATGGCTTCGGTTACAGCAGGCCGTGGTGGAACTCAGCATTGCCGCACAGGTCAACGAACTCGATCGGATTCGGGCGGCCTTCAGCGCGAAGGGTGTTGAGTCTCTCACTGTGAAAGGCGTAACTCTTGGGGCCTTGGCCTATAGCCCGCCGCACCTGCGCCGCTCAGGAGATATGGACGTCCTTGTACGCAAGAGTCAATACCGAACGGCGGCGGCCGAACTCATAGCGCTCGGATATGAGCCGGTAGTTCCGGACCCGGTTATCGAGTATGCGGCTGTTAGTACGGACGAGATCGAAGGTTTGATAGAAACCAAGACCGGCCTCACGTTTGTTGGGAATCAGTCTCCGGTTGATTTGCATTGGACGCTCGACGACTTCCCCGATCCAAGTCGGAGAAGCTGGTTTCCGTTTAGCTCGGGTCTGGATCCAGAAGCGGCGTTGATGGCCCCAGCGGTTGTCGAGTTCCAAAGCGTCGAACTTAAGACCCTGCAATTGGAGGACTTGGTACTATACCTGTGCTTTCATGGGGCAAAACACAGTTGGAGTCGCCTTACGTGGATTGCGGATATTGCTGCTCTTTCCCAAAAGCAGACCATTAATTGGGGCGTTGTGTATAAAAAGGCTGTGTCGACGGGAAGCGATAGATTAGTGAATGTCGCAGTGTTGCTGGCGGTTGGCCTTCTCGGGGCCAAGGTGCCAAAGGATGTCCTACAAAAGGCTCTGGACGACCTGCCTGCCCGATTGGCATCTAGATTGGCTGCAAAGACGCTGTTTGCGGGCCCCAAAGCAATGCATACGCACGTATTTCGCGCACTCGCATTTCGGGGCGCTGAAGCGAAGAAGACATATCTGACGGCACTGGTTGCCAAGCGGATCACTCGCAGATCCAGGAGCTGACAAGGCCAGCCGCCTTGCGGCCTCAGTCCTGACTTCATATATTTTAGGCGGACTATGGCGGTTCGCAGTTCTTCACCGCCGTGCGGATTAGTAGCCGCTGTGCCTGAGTATTTGGTCGACAAAATTTCTTGTAGTGGGCGCAGGCGAACTTTCACAAATCCAACGTTACCTAATGTTAGGAGTGTCTCATCTCCAGTCCCTAAGTGAAAATGTGCTGTCACAGAAACGGTTCTCACTGCTTGATAGCCTTTCAGTGCTGTTTGGCTCGATTTCTGCGTGTCGGCATTTGACGCTTCTTTTCAAGTTAACCGCGTCTCATCTCAGGCTTTTCGCGGACCAAATTTTGATCACAAGTAAATGCTTCAGCTTCAGCTTCTCGCTGCCTTTATCATTTCCGTCGCGGCCGCACTACTCGTAATACCACCAGCACGCCGAATTGCGGTCACGCGCGGCTGGATGGATGCGCCAGATGGCAGGCGAAAACTTCATTCACAGCCGATGACCTATGTCGGCGGTGTCGCGATACTCAGCGGATCGCTCGTCGGCCTTATCTATCTGTTGTCGATCAATGACATTCTTCCTTCGCCTTTGGAAATCCCGCCTGCGCTTGTGTTCTTGGGCGCCGCACTGATGTTCCTGACCGGCTTGGTGGATGATATTTTCGGCCTAGGATTCAAGTCGAAGTTTGCCGCGCAAATCGTTGTCGCTTGCCTGCTATTCTTCTCAGGTTTTCAACTTGGCCTGTCAAACCTTCTCGGTTTGGAAGAGACCAGCCTTAGTACCTACCTGCTTGATCTTCCGGCAACGATTGTATGGGTGGTTGGCGTTATCAATGCGACAAACCTCGTCGATGGCCTGGATGGGCTTGCCGGCGGCCTTTGCCTCATCGCATTTACATCGCTACTGTTTGTTTTCGGTCTCAGCGGTCAGTGGCTGGCTATTGCACTAATGCTGCCCGTCATGGGCGCGCTGGTTGGGTTCCTGTTCGTGAACTTCAACCCGGCGAAGATCTTCATGGGCGACTCCGGTGCCTATCTCCTCGGATTCCTCCTCGCCGCGTACTCCCTGCACATCCCTTCGCACGGACGAGATCCGATTGTCGGTTTTCTGGTGATGTTTGTCATCCTGGGAATTCCAGTTGTCGATACTGTCTACTCGATGATCCGCCGACTAATCGTCGGCAAGTCACCATTTCGGCCGGATGCCGATCATATTCATCACCGTCTCGTCAAACGGTATCCGCATCGATACTCCGTCCTGATACTGTATATGGTTGGCACCGCACTTGGATTGACCGGAATGGCTATGTCGGTTGTTCCGCATAGTGTTGCAATTGCGATGTTCGTGTTTGTCACCGTTGTAGGAACGGCCGCGCTGGCCGGGTTGGGTTACTTCGAAGGTATGCTGCTGTCCAACCTGTTCAATCAGTCTCGTCGCAAGAGACTTACGGCTAACGATCACGTTCCGCACAGGGCGAAAGAATCTCCGACCACGGAGAACCTGGTCGAGGGTCACCCGGCGTAGTCGGACGATCTGATCATCCGACCTGTTCTCCAGTAGCGTCAAGCGAGCATCCAGCTGACCAATTCTGCGGGAGAACGTGCTCCAAATCCCGAAAAGCCGCCTTTCCCTGTTGCATCTCGCGTGACGCAGATTGCTCCCGCCCTTCGTGCCGGTCGTCCGGCGACGTGGGATTATCGCAGCGGCAAGGGAGTCAATTGCTTCAGACGGTCGGGAGACCCAGATGAGGATGGCCACCGGACCCAGTTCGGCGGTACATTTCCTTAAACCACACCACCTCGCGTCCGATACCCCTTCCTAGGTGTGCGCCACCTTTTTGCGCGGTTCCCACGTGCTTGCGGGGCGCTAAGTGCACCCACATAGCTAGCTAGTGAACCGTGCCGCGCCCGGGCCAATCCCGCCGGACGCCGCGCATCCACCGACCACCATGACATCGCGAGTCAACCGAATCGGGCAGCGGGCCTCCCTTATGGCAGCCCTGCTTGCCGTTGCGCTGACATCTGCCGAAGCCCAAACCCATTTCACAAACTGCGTCTCCAACACAGGTAATAACGCCAGCCTGTTCGTGAGCACGGCCATCAACCCGTCGATCAATGGACGCTTCCTTGCCAATGGCGACGAGATTGCCGTATTCACTCCGGAAGGCCTCTGTGCAGGTGTAAAAGTCTGGGACGGCACCAATACGGCCGTCACAGTGTGGGGTGATGATTCAATTACGAGCACCAAGGATGGCTTCGCCGGCGGCGATTCGCTTTACATCCATGTATGGGACTCGCGCACCGACGTCGAGTTCTTCCCACTAAATGCAGATTTTGATGTCGTCTACGACGGCGCCGCGCCCTTCCGTTCGAGCCCAACCTATCAGTCGGACGCGCTGTACAACCTCACGCGACTCCTCGTCGCAGAGAAAGATGAGAATCGTCCGCCGGTAGCAAGCTTTACCGCGACGCCGGCGTCTTCCAGTGACCCCTTCCAGATGTCCTTTGACGGCTCTGCGTCGGCCGACGTGGACGGGACCGTGCGTAACTACTTGTGGAACTTCGGCGACGGCTCGACTGCAAGCGGCCCGAGCGTCTCGCACACATACAGCACTGCAGGCAACTATACCGCATCGCTGTCCGTCACGGATGACGACGGCGCCGTGGGAGCTGCGACTGCGCTGCTGAACATAACCGAACCCGCGCCGCCCGAAAACGTCGCCCCATCAGCCAGTTTCACGGCGGCACCCGCAGCAGACGGCAACGGCCTCAAGATCGATCTCAATGCCTCTTCGTCGTCGGATCCGGATGGATCGATTTCATCCTATTCATGGACCTTCGGCGACGGCACGTCGGGCAATGGTAGAACGGTTTCGCACACGTATGCGTCAGGGGGCACGTATAATGTTCGCCTCACCGTCCGCGACAACGAGAGTGCGACTGGCACCTCGTCGGCGTCCATCACGGTGACGGACCCGGCGGAGCCGGTCAACCAGCAGCCCGTCGCGAGCTTCACGGCCGCCCCGACCGGAGCCGCCGAGGGGATGGAGTATGAGTTCGATGCATCAAACTCGGTCGACACCGACGGCACGATCGGCAGCTACAGCTGGACCTTTGGTGACGGCCAAACAGCAACGGGCGCCACCGTAAAGCATACTTTCGCATCGGCCGGTTCCTATACGGTGCGGCTCACGGTGATCGACAACCAGTCGGCGACCGGCACTGCCTCGGCCACGATAAATGTGACCGCTCCCGAAACACCCTCCAATCGACTTCCATCGGCCTCATTCTCCGCTTCGCAGGTCTCCGGTGGGGATCCCTACACCGTTCGTTTTGACGGATCCCCATCTTTTGACCCCGACGGCACGATCGCCTCGTATTCGTGGGACTTTGGAGATGAGAGCGGTGCCTCCGGTGTAAGTGCGTCACACACATATTCGGGGGCCGGATCGTACACCGTCACCCTCACCGTCACCGACAACAACGGCGGCACGGCAACCTCGACCGCGACGATAGAACTCACGGCTCCGGATCCGCCTGCAAACGAGGCGCCGCTCGCGAGCTTTACAGCAGCACCGGGTACGGCCGCTCTCGAAATCTCCTTCGACGCATCAGCATCGCGCGACACGGATGGCTCGATCGCGTCCTATCGCTGGAATTTTGGGGACGGAACGACCGGTAGTGGACAGAAGCCGAGTCATGTGTATTCCCAGGCGGGTACGTACTCAGTCTCCCTGACCGTCACTGACGACGACGGGAGCGTAGGAGCCGCTACGGCCTCCGTAATCGTTACCTCGCCCGAGTCGCCGCCAAGCTATCCACCCCTCGCGAGTTTCACGGCCTCTCCGGTGTCCGGCGGCGACGACTACTCAATGCGCTTTGATGCCTCTCCGTCGAGTGACCCGGACGGCTCGATTGCCTCGTATTCGTGGGTCTTCGGAGACGATAACTCCGGCACCGGCCGAACGACGACACATACCTACGCCGGCCCCGGGTCGTACGACGTGACCCTCACCGTTACGGACAATGAGGGCAATCGGTCAACGGCAACCGTCACGGTCGAACTCACCGAGCCCGATCCCCCTGCCAACCAGGCACCATCAGCCAGCTTTACCGCAGCGCCAGGGACGGCGGACTTCGAAATGGATTTCGACGCTTCCGCCTCCTCTGACGCCGACGGCAATATCGTATCGTATCGATGGAACTTCGGAGATGGTACGACCGGATTCGGCCGAACAGCGTCGCACACGTACGCAGCAGGCGGCTCGTTCAACGTTAGCCTAACGGTC
This sequence comes from Rhodothermia bacterium, assembly GCA_018679295.1. Lineage (GTDB taxonomy): Bacteria > Bacteroidota > Rhodothermia > Rhodothermales > JABDKH01 > JAHHLP01. Next base: position 3,014 of record JAHHLP010000578.1, on the reverse strand, counting down.
ACGGACGATGCCGGAAGCGTCGGAACAGCGTCTGCAACCGTAAGGGTGTCTGAGCCTGAAGCCCCGAGCCTGCCGCCGGCAGCCAGTTTCACGGCGGCTCCTGCAGGTATTGGCGATCCGTTCACAGTGCGCCTCAACGCGGGAGCATCCTACGACCCCGACGGCTCGATCGTCTCCTACAGCTGGGCCTTTGGCGACGACAATGGGGGCACCGGATCGGCAACGACCCATACATACGCAGCGGTCGGAACATATCAGGTTACCCTCACCGTGACGGACAACGACGGAAACACGGGTCGTGCGTCGGCCACAATTGACATCTCCGACGTCGTCGTGGACACGAACTCGCCACCGGCAGCCAGCTTTACCGCCTCGACGGGATCGACCGACCTTGAGCGAGTCTTCGACGCCTCAGCATCGACCGATATCGACGGGATAATCGCCGAATACCGGTGGGATTTCGGTGACGGATCAACAGGAGCTGGACAAACGGCCACTCATCTTTACGACGAGGCAGCGTCGTACGTTGTAACGCTCACCGTAGTCGACAACGACGGAAGCATCGGAACCAGTTCCGCAACGGTCAAGATCAGCGCACCGAAGGGTAAGAATTTGCCCCCGACAGCATCCCTCCGTGCTCGCGAGAATCACGACGGCAAGAGCCTGTCTGTCGAGCTCGACGCCTCACAGTCGTATGACTCGGATGGCTCGGTCAGCTCTTTCGTCTGGGATTTCGGCGATGGCGAAACCGATTCCGGGCCAGCGGTTGTTCATGACTATGCCGCGGCCGGTCGTTACACCGTCACGCTTCGGGTCATGGACAACGAAGGCGCATCCTCGATCGCGACCATCAATCTCGATCTGGCGGATGCAGAAGGCGCCGAAAACATACCGCCGTCGTCCAGCTTCACCGCCATTCAAAACACTACGGTCGGCGATTATGTGATGAACTTCGATGGGCGTGCCTCGGCCGATCCGGACGGCTTCATCACCACGTACATCTGGGATTTCGGTGACGGAACCACAGAAACGGGCGAAGCCGTCAGCCATAACTTCGGCGGGCCCGGGGACTACAGTGTATCCCTCACGGTCACGGACAACCGCGGCACCTTCGGTACGTCTTCATCCTCGATCTCCCTTGCCGAGCGCCAGGTGGCCGTGGATGCACCGCCGGCAGCCAGCTTCACGGCGTTGCCCGCCTCCAAAGACGGCCCCTTTGTGATGACGTTTGACGCGTCGCCATCGGTCGATGCCGAAGGCACAATCACGGAGTATCGCTGGGACTTTGGAGACGGCTCTACGGACCAGGGTAAGATCGTGAAGCATAGCTTCGGCCGCGCAGGAGACTTCACCGTCCGACTCTTCGTTACAGACGATCAGGACAACGTCGGCACCGCCACGGCAGCCGTAACGCTGATCGACCCGAAGCAGAACTCCGTGCCGTCCGCCAGCTTTGTAGTCGCTCCGCTCAGGGACGTGTCACCAGTCGCTGTTGCGCTGGATGCGTCGGGCTCATTCGACATCGATGGCGCCATAGGCCAGTACCTATGGGACTTCGGAGACGGCAAGGGAGGATCAGGAAAGCGGGTTACGCATGAATATGACGGCTCGGGGACTTACGTCATTTCCCTTACGATTACAGACAACAACGGTGCGACTGCGTCGAAGGCGGACACAGTCGATGTTCGATTCGACTTGCCCGATCACCTGGATCTTGCTCGAATTGGTAACTCAACCGTCCGCGGCTCGGCCGAATACCAGGGCGACGTGCTGCTGATCGAGAGCGGTGGAGCGCTTGCTACCGGACCAGAGGACGACTTCCACTACGTGTACAGTCCCCTGGCGGGTGACGGTGAAGTAGTTGCCCGGGTCGTATCGCTGGAAGCCGACGAACCGTGGGCGGCAGCGGGCGTGATGATCCGCGAAAGATTGACCCCCGGATCGCGCTTTGTATCGATGGTAATGACAGAAGAGTTTGGCGGTTCGTTTCAGTCCCGAAGCTCACCATCAACCGAAGGTACGCGCCAGACCCCGGGCGGCGTCGGCTTCGTGCCCTACTGGGTCCGGCTTACGCGAAAGGGAAGTACGATCACGGGTTACACGTCGATCGACGGCGAGCGATGGAAAGTCATGGGAGAAATGGAGATGGAGATGACAAGCGACATCTTCATCGGCGTCGCCGCGGCGAGCAACTCGGACACGTTGACCGTGCAGGCGTCGCTGGACCAGATTTTCATCGAATCATCCGAGCCCGAGCCGATCGAGATCCCCACGGAATACGATCTCTCCGACGTGTATCCGAATCCGTTCAATCCGCAGGCCCGGTTTAGCCTTGTGTTGAGCCAGGAAGAACGTGTACGGGTAGAGGTGTACGACGCGCTCGGTCGCCTCGTGAGACGACTCGCGGACGACATTCTGACCGCCAATACGCAGCACCAATTCGTTCTGGATGCCAGTGGGTTGACGAGTGGTTTGTACATCGTTCGCGCCGAGGGAGAGTCCTTCAAGGATGTGCGAAAAGCGATTCTGCTCAAATAAGAATTATCGGGGGATCGTCGATATCGTTCCGAAATCAAAGATTCTATCCGTCCAATAATTAAGTAGCGGTGCGGCATGTCCCGCCACCGCTATCCGGCTCCCACTTAACCCCGCATACAAGTGAGTTTTTCAGAAGAAACCGTTCTCCAGGCAGCCCCCGGCAACCTGTCCTCCAACCTCGAGGATGAGACCGTAATCCTGAACGTCGACAAAGGGGTCTATTACGGCATGAATCCCGTCGCCGCTTTCGTTTGGCAGCGCCTGGAAGCCCCATCGAGTTTCGGAGATGTCCGGGATGCGATCATGCACGAGTTTGAGGTCGACAGGGAAACGTGCGAAAGAGACCTCGCGGCTTTACTATCTAACCTGGTTGAAGCCGGGCTGGTGCACGTTCATCGCCAGGCGGCGTAGGCTCTGCCTGCTACCGTAGAAAGCAATCCCGGCGCGGGCCGCAGTAAACAGATGTACCACTACCG
>JAHHLP010000510.1 GCA_018679295.1 Rhodothermia bacterium | reverse complement strand
GAGTAGCTCTCAATACAGGCAAGTTTACGACCCCTGGCTTGGTGCGCCTTACAGTCGGAGAAGGATTGACGATGGTCGTCCAGCACCAGCGACGACATGTCCGCCAGGTCGAGAATGTCCTTAACGATGATGCGTTTCCGAAACCGGAGGCTGCGCGGTCCTGAGGGACGGACGCGAGCAAGAGCTAACCGGAACGGTACACACCGAAATGGGACGCATTGTATGCCTCTGTCTTTCGTTGACTTCTGCTGCTTCCTCGCTGTAATCAGCATGCGGCCACGATAGTCCGGCTGCGCCCAGTCACGCGGCAATCATATCTTTCAATTCGACCGTCGAGTGATTAGGCAGGATCTACGTTCGCGCATAATGTCCCTATGTGCCTACCGTGTTAGATAGACCAGAGAAGTCCACACGTTGCTCCGATGCGGAAGAATCAGACTATTGAAGTTGTTCGCGGCGACATTACGAAAGAGAACGTTGATGCGATCGTGAACGCTGCCAATACCTCGTTGCTTGGTGGCGGTGGGGTAGACGGGGCCATTCATCGGGCAGCTGGCCCAGCATTACTTGAAGAGTGTCGCGCGCTCGGTGGTTGTCCCACGGGACAGGCAAAGATTACCGCAGGCTACGATTTGGCGGCCCGGTACGTTATTCACACCGTCGGCCCTGTCTGGTCGGGCGGTCGTGCCGGCGAGGATAACTTGCTGGCCTCGTGCTATCGGGAGTCCCTGCAGTTGGCCTTCGATAAGGGACTTGAGAGCATCGCATTTCCCGCAATTAGCTGCGGCGTATACAGGTTTCCCGTCGACCGCGCTTCGCGAATCGCTATCCGCGAAGTCGATCGCTTCCTTTCGGAGCATCGCCATCCGCTCATCGTAAAACTGGTCTGCTTCGATCAGTCAACCTACGAAGCGTATCGTACCGCGCTTGCAGAGTTAGAGAGCTAATCCGGACATCCGGTAGAGATGGTGGACCAGGAAGAGGACTTGGAAATCACGTCGGCGAGACAGAGAGTCTGTCGATTGAGCACGCTGGTCGTTTCGGCCCTCTTTGCAGCCTCCTTTGCGCCTCGCGTTGGAGGTGCTCAGGTATCACTTGAGTCATCGAATCTTCCCATCATGATTATTGACACCGACGGAGTCGCGATTCGTGATGAGCCGAAGATAATGGCAACCATGTACGCGATCGACAACGGCCCCGGGACGCGAAACTCAGTCACGGACCCACCGAGTGCGTACGACGGGCTGGTGGGTATCGAGTTCAGGGGATCGTCGTCGTTGGCTCTTTTCCCGAAGAAATCCTACGCACTTGAGACCCGCAATGCTGACGAAAGCAACCGCAACGTCGCTCTTCTGGGGCTCCCAACCGAGAACGACTGGGTGCTGCATGGACCTTACAGCGATAAATCATTGATCCGAAATGTTGTCGCTTTCCATGTTGCACGATCGACGGGTCGGTACGCCAGTAGTTGGCGCTTTATTGAACTTGTAATCAATGGGAATTATGAAGGCATCTACGTGATGCTGGAGCGAGTCAAGCGGGACAATGACCGAATCGATATTACTCCCATGGAACCGACCGATGCGTCGGGAGACGCGCTGACAGGAGGCTACATCCTGAAGATCGACAAGACCGATGGAGCAGAGGTTGGCGGATGGTATTCATCCTATGCGTCGCTCACTGACGATACGCGGTTTCCATTGTATCAATACCACTACCCTCGGCCATCAGAAATCAACTCCGAGCAAGAGGCGTACATCCAGGAGGTGGTCAGCCGCTTCGAGGATGTGATGGCTTCGGATGATTTTGGAAATCCGGATGTCGGATATACGTCGCTGCTTGACGTAGATGCACTGATCGACTACATGCTGGTCACAGAGGTGACCAACAATGTCGATGGTTATCGCCTGAGTACGTTCTTTTACAAGGACCGGGACAGCGTTGACGGTCGCCTGGTGATGGGTCCGCCGTGGGACTACAACATCGCTTTTGGCAACGCGAACTATTTCGATGGTGGGTCCACGTCCGGGTTTCGCCTGCTTTTTGAAGTCCCTCCGACGGACCCGTTTCATGCACCGTTCTGGTGGGTCCGATTCGTTGACGACCCCGGCTTCGTTAGCTCCCTGAATGCACGATGGAGAGAGCTTCGCGTCGGTCCACTTGCTACGGACTCCGTCATGTCTTTTGTGGATTCCATGGCGGACCTGCTCACGGAGTCCTACCCGCGCAATTTTGAGCGCTGGCCCGTACTGGACGAATGGATCTGGCCCAACGTCGTCGTAGAGGGCAGCTTCTCTGGCGAGGTGGCTTACCTGAAGTCTTGGCTCTCCAACCGTCTCGCTTGGCTCGACGACAACCTGCCGTTGATCGCCGGTTCTTCCGTTGGGTCGCCGGAGCCGTATGATGGTTCGGACTTTCTGATCCGCGTCTACCCGAATCCCACCCCGCATCAATTCACTGCGACGATTTCGATTCCCGACAGGGGCGGTCGCGTACGCGTGCAGATGTTTGACGTGGCGGGTCGAGAGATAGCCATTCTTCTTGATCGCTTCGCGACCGAGTCTGTCAGACAAAACATTCAGTCTGATACGCGCGACCTGCCTGCCGGCACCTATTTTGTCCGGGTCGCGGGAGCCTCCGGATCGGCTGTCGCGCCGTTGACAATTGTGCGGTGACAGATATGAATCTCCTGAGACAACTTGATCGAGACCGTGTTGGGGCCAGCCGGCCAGTGGGGCGGTGG
>JAHHLP010000287.1 GCA_018679295.1 Rhodothermia bacterium | reverse complement strand
ACGCAACATCGTACAACGATCGTTCTGCCCTCCAGGGCGCCGACTATCGCTACTGCGTGCGGGCCTTCAGCAACGCAGACGCCTCCGCGACCAGCTACTCATCGTCGGTGTGTGATGACGGAAGACGAAGTAATGTACTTGCCCCGGAGGACATCGCGGCGTCGGATGCAAGCTTTGAGGACAGGGTCGAGATCTCCTGGAACAACCCGTCCACGACGGTAACTCTGTTCAAGGTCTACAGGGATGGTGTACTAATCCAGACGCTGCCCGCTAACGTCACCTCTCATTCAGACTCAAGCATTCCCTCAGACACCGAACACACCTACGAGGTGTCAGCGGTAACCGTGGTGGCCACTTCGGCCGACATGCAGCAGGCCGTTGAAGAAGAGATTGCGGTCGTGTTCGCGCGTGCGGAATACGAAGACACGCAGAGAGCCATCGCGGTGGCACAGGAAGCCGCGTTCGAGCCGACCGGCGACGAGATTCAGGCACAGGCGCGACAGGTCTTGTCCGAGATAGAACAGATCGTCACGAATCTTTCGGGAGAGACGAGCGCGCAGGCCGCATCCGCCGGTACGATCGTGGAATCAGCTCGCGTTGCGGATCTGGGAAGCCGTTCTCTGAATGTGCCCGGGTCGGTAGAAGCCACCTTCGATGAGTTTGAAGATCGCGTCGACGTCACGTGGGTGGACAACTCCGCCGTGGAGAGAGGCTACCGTGTTTACCGGCAAGCCGGTGGGGCAGCCGAAGAGCTGGTCGGCGAGGTCTCGGCGAGCCGCGCGTCCTTGGGAGACTACGCCGGCGTGCCGGGGGTTACCTATACGTATCACGTTCGCGCCTTTGACGACCGTGGGCCCGGTGGCGAATCGGAAGCCGGCAGCGACACCGGCCGTCGAATCCTGGAAGCCCCTACGCAAATGCGGGCTGCCGACGGCCTGATGGAAACTGAAATACGCCTCACGTGGACCGACAACTCGAGGGCGGAGACCGCCTATCGCGTCCAGCGGAGCGACGGTAAGGTGGACACGCTATTGGCCGCCCAGTCCAACCGCTTTACCGACACACTCGACCTTGTGATCGGCAAGGCGTACGAGTACACCGTAACGGCTTCGGACGATTTCGGGTCTTCCGCGGCAGTCACCGACTCCGGGTCGACAGCGATTCTGTCGCCGGCCGCCGTCAACGCATCTGACGTATACACAGACAAGGTCCGTGTGGTCTGGGACGACCGCTCCATGGTAAATGACGGGTATCGAATCCAGCGGAGCAGCGCGGCCGACTTCTTCGAGCTAACGACGACCGAGTCCGTGTTTACGGATTTGCCCGGTGCACGTCCGCTGGCGACGAACACCGACTACACGTACTGCGTGGCAGCCTTCGCGGATGATCCCGCAAGCACCGACAGATTCTTTTCGCAGGAGGTTTGTGATACCGGCCGCCGGCCCGGCGCCGACGACGACGGAGGTCCGGAACCGGTCGCGCCGCAGGTCATCACGGGTGGCGGAGCCGGATTCGAGTTTGGTAGATCCGTGGCGGTCTACTCTGTTGACACGGTCAACGTCGCCGCGATCGGCGCGCCGGGAAGCGCTAACCGCGGCCAAGCGTTTCTATACGACCGAGCCTCCGACGGAACCTGGAGTTTCGATCAGGAACTCGTGCTCATTGACGGCGCCGGAGTCGAACGAAGGAGGGAGTACGGCTTCGCGGTGGACGTATCGGCCGATTTCGCCATTGTCGGAGATCCTGCGTATAGCGACAACGGCGACGGCCGCGTTTCGATCTTCAATTTGGCCGCAGGTACGTCGGAGAACTATCTGGCCGGAGACGATCCGTTCATTGGCTCCGTCGACGCTAACAACTGGGGATGGGCGGTAGCCCTCGACGGGACAGCCGGAATGGCGGGCTCGCCCGATGGAGTAGCCCGAGACCAGGAGGGCCAGAATACAGGGATAGCCCTTGCGGATTGCAACGTCTCAACGTTCAACGTCCCCGGTTCCTCAAGCAACTGGCTTCAGCACCGGGATAACGTCTCGCTAGGAAGCAATGCCGAGTTCGGCTACTCGCTGGACGTTTCGGGGAACTATGCTATTGTCGGAGCTCCCGGGGAAGGCAGTACTGGTTCGGGGACAGGTTTCGTTCCTGGCGGCGGAAACGCCTTCATCTACCTTCAAACGGATAGCCCCTGCGGAACGTTCGGCTCTTGGGACTTGCAGCTGACCCTGTTCGGCTTCGACATAAGCCGTTCGGGCGAGCGGGCCGGTGAGGGTGTCGCCATCAGCGACGACTTTGCACTCGTTGGTGCTCCGGGTGCCGGAAACGGAGGACTGGTCTACGCCTACAGGCGATCGGGCAGCAACTGGCTGGCAATCGGTACGCTGGAAGCGAACAGAACCACATCCGGATTTGGCAACACGATTGCGATCTATCAAACGGCAGATCTCGTCGAGGCGCTGGTTGGAGCGCCGGACGAGGACGGCGGCAAAGGGGCAGTCTATGCGTACCGATGGGATCCCATCTTCGAAAGCTGGGACGGACCCACTCGCTACGACGCCTCGGTTGCGTCACTGACACCGACCAACGCCGACGAGTTTGGCAGATCGGTTGCTATTGGCAACGGATACTACGTGGTCGGTGCACCGGGAACGGATCAGCCTGCGGCAAATGCGGGCGCAGTCGTCGTCATTCCGTTCGACTTTACCCCGGTTGTTTTGCCGTCTGCCCTCAACCCCCCGGGCGACGTTGCAGCCACCGACGGTACGAGCGACGATCGCATTCAACTGACCTGGAAGGACCTGACCGACGCCGAAGAGGGCTACCGGATCTATCGCAGCGCCGCAGGCGGCGGGCTCGAAGTGTATGACGAGGTCGACGTGAACGTGGAGGTGTACAACGACGTCGATGCGGCAGCCGGTGCGGCGTACGAATACTGCGTTGCCGCGATTGATGGCGACTCGGAAAGCTTGCGTACATGCGACGTCGGCTGGCGACCGCCCAACGGAGTCATCGGGGGTCGCGTTGCCGCCAGGAGCGGCGGAGGCACAGCGGACGTCAGCGTCTGCCCGGACCCCAATCCGAACCAGGCGCTGCTCTTGGATGGTGAAGGCGGGTATGTGCAGACAACTTTCCAGAACCAGCTGCGACTCGACAGCTTTACCATGCTGGTGTGGTTCCGGACGACGTCTTCCGCGGATCAGAAGTTGTTGTCGAGCGACACCGACCTCCATCCGCTGGAGATCACCGGCGGCAAGCTTCAAACCTGCATCGATGGATGCTCCACGGGCACGACCGATGTCAACGATGGAAACTGGCATAGCGCCGCGATCATCGGCGACGCGACAAACATCCGCGTCTATCTCGATGGTTCGCTGGAGATTACGCACGCTCCCGCTGCCGGACAGGCCCAGATCATGTCAGGGACGCTCCTGCTGGGCAAGGACGCCGACGCCGACGCGTCCTTCTTCAACGGCGCGATCGACGAAGTCCAGATCTGGGATGTCACTCGGAGCGTCGCTCAGACTGACACCGATCGGTCGCGATCGCTGACCGGCAACGAAGATGGACTCATTGCCTACTGGGCGCTCGATCAGGGAGCGCGTAACGCAGCTCCGGACGTCACCACGACGGCCGGGCACGGACTCCTTCAGGGAGGCGTGTACTGGACGGGCGAGAGTGCGCCGCTGGACGTCTGCACGACGACAGATTTCGAAGGCAACTATGAGCTGACAAATCTGCGTTACGGCACCTCCGGTTCGTTCACGATTACGCCGTCCCGGGATCAGCGTTCATTCGATCCGGGTTTCGCGACGGTTACGCTTAGCAGCGAAAGTCCCGTCCAGAACAAAGTGGACTTCATCGACCAGACGGTCTTCACGATATCCGGTCTGGTGACTTTTGAGGGAGGCGAATGCCCGGTTCCGGATGTTGAGATGTATCTGGATGGCGAGTTGCGCGGCACCTCCGAGTTGGACGGCACGTTTGGCGTCTCTTCGAGCCCATCATCCGATCTCGTCGACCTCAGACTACTTGAGCCGCGCCTGGTGAGCACACAGGACCCAGGCGACTTCCACTCCTTCATACCATCGGACACCCTGGTGTTTGTTGAGGACGATGTGCCCGGAGTCAACTTCATCAGCACTAAGACGAGGACGCTTTCCGGCTTCTTCGGTGGCAGTTGCGCCATCGATATCGGATCTGCCACGCTGCGGATCCACACAGAGAACGGCTGCTTCGAGAGAGAAATCTCTGTGCAGGGGGACTACGCCACGCAGCTTCCTCCACAGACATACTTGGTGGAAGTTGTAGACGTGCAAGCGACCAACGACGCGCTTCGCGCAGACATCATTGCTTTCTACGACAATCTTGGCGCTCAGGTCGTTGACCTCACAGCAGCCGACGACACACTGGACCTGATCTATCACGCTCCACTGAGCGTGCAGATTGCCGGATTGGAGAACAGTGACGCATCGAGCTGCACGGAGTCCACCTTTCAGTTCGTAGGCGACGGTGGCGTGACACGGGCTCTGCCCAGGGTTCCGCTACTGGAGCAGCCAGGAGATCGGGTGGAACCAATCGTGCTCTCAATCTCGGCCACGGAGGATTTCGGCGGTGGATTGCTATGCCCTGTCGATGAGGCAACAGTTACCGTGTTCGACGAAATCAATGATCAGGATGCAGGCATTGAGCTCGCGACCAATACGGACGGGGTGGCCGTGTACCTCGAAGACCAAGACGAACTTCCGGACGGGAGCCCCGGACCGAAAGCAGGCGATCCCTATCAAACGTACGCCAACACCCCCAGCATCTTTCAGGGAAGAACCGTCGACGGCGTAGACCGATCGTTCCAGAAGTCCCTGACGGCCGTCGTCGATGTTCCGAACCGACCGTCGACTACGGAGACTGCATGGGCGATTGTTACTGGCGGTCTAGCTAGGGCCGGCACGTTCACAACCTTGCCGACCACCAATATTCCGCTGCACATTCTACGAGACCCTCCCGGAGACGGATCGTCTAGCTTTCTTAGGCAGAATGAGAAGGTGTGCAACAAGATTGACATAAGCGGAACGTTGAGCGGCGAGTTCGGCGGTCAGCTTGAGATTGAGAACGGTGTTCAGTTCGAGGCCGGATTCATTGGCTTCGACGTTGAGACAGACCTGGAAGTGAAGAACGCTAAGGGATTCAAGCTGTCGGCAAGCGTAACGCTTGGAGGTGGATGGGAATTCTGTGCCACGATTGGCGAGACGATCTCGACATCGTCGTCTCCCAACTTTATCGGTGCAGATGCCGACGTATTCGTTGGAACTGGAACGAACTTCATTTTTGCTCTGAGCGATGAGCTAGAGGAAGCGCAATCCTGCGAGCTTAGCCTTGATGAAGCGCTGCGGGTTGGGCTTGACCCGGAAACGACGTTTGAGACAATCTACACGTATAGCCAGGCGCACATCAGCAACACGGTAGTGCCTCAACTTGAGAACTTGGCCACTCTCGATCCAGAAAACTCCGACGCACTCACCGACGCGGTAGATAACTGGCAAGCTCAGCTTCACTTTAACACGCTGGAGAAGCTCGTCTCGTTCGGCGATTGCGATTCCGTGTCGGATGATGACGTGCGGGCCGAGTGTGAGGAGCTTCTCGAAGATAGGGAACGCGATCTCGAGCGTCTGCGAGCGGAACTGACTCGTGATCAAAAGGACGCCTGCGATGATCAACTGCAAAACGAGGCTGATCGGGCACAGTGTCGGCGGGATGTCGAAGACGCTGCGGCGCAGATTGGTCTTCCCGAGCCAGTGAATCGATCCTTCGATGCAGGCGCAGCCTACGACTACTCGCACGCCATGTCGCGCAGCCGCACTTTCTCGGCAAACGTGAGCGTCGCTTACAAGCAAAACTGGAACTTGACGATTGCCGGTACGATTGCCGGCAACGGTGCAGAACTCAAAACGGGGCTAGCCGTCGGTGTCGGCGGTTCCTTCGGGTTTTCGCGTACACGGGCAGACGAGCACACCGTAGGCTACACCCTAAAGGACAACGACATCGGCGATTCGTTCACCGTTGACGTCGTTGACGACATCACGTTCACGACGCCAATCTTCCGACTGCGAAGCGGGCGAAGCTCCAACCCCTGGGAACCGGGAACGCAGCCGCGTGACAGGGCTCAGATCGCAATCAATCCGCCGGTCCTCAAAGACGTAGCACCGAACGATCCGGCCACGTTTACAATGTCTCTTACGAATGCGGGAGACAGCAAGGAGACACGCGAATACATCCTCCGTACGGTGCACACAGCGAATCCGGGTGGCGCGATACTAAGTGCCAACGGCGCCCCAATTCACGCGGGTCTTTCGTTCTGGATCGACGCTGACCAGACGCAGGAGGTGACACTGACGGCCCGGCGGGGTCCTAACCGCTACCAGTACGAGGGCCTCGAGGTCCAACTATACCCCGCCGGGGAGTATCCGATCTGGGCGGACGGCGGCCTGAACGGAAATGGCATCATTCAGCTGTCAGATACCGCTCGGTTCGACGTCTTCTTTGACGCCCCCTGCAGCGACATTGCGATCCTAAGGCCGAAAGAAAACTGGTCGCTCAACGCTGCGACGATTGCAGACGGGCTCGAGATCATTCTCAACGAGTTTAGGATCGGCGTGTCGGAGACGGACTCTGTCGCAATTCTCGGAGTCGAATACCGGGTGGCAGGCGACGAGACTCCGAGGCGTTGGCCGCTTGAGTTTAGTGTCGCCACGAGCGAACTCGCCGCCGACGCTACATCGTGGTCGTCCGTCTGGCAACCAAGCCCGGCACTGCGCAACGGACTCTACGAGATGCGCGCGTTCACCGAATGCGCGGAAGCGGGCAGTGGTGCACGCGTGTACTCCGATGTCATTACCGGCATCGTCGACACCAAACCGCCCCTCGTCTTCGGCGCACCCGAACCAAGTGACGAGATCCTCGCCCTCGGCGACGACATCGCTATCACCTTCGACGAAGCGATGGAGTGCGGATCGATTGACACAGAAGGTGTCGGGAAGAACACCACGCTGACGTACGTCGATGGTCCGGACGCAGGAGCCGAGATACCGATCACACCCGTCTGCGACGGCCGCACCGTGATACTCGTCCCGGACAGCGGTTATGATTGGACACAGGCCGAGAACCGATTGCTGCAGGTCGACATGCTCACTGGCGTCGTTGACGGGCAGTCGAATCCGAGCGTGGCCTCGGATCGGGCCGGCAACACGATCAGCGATCCGATCGCATGGCAGTTCACGGTCCAGCGCAGCGCGTTCACGTGGAGCCCGACCAACCTGACCGTCAACATACTAGGGGACACGAACCTGCGCGCCGACCTCATCAACGGCCGCGCACAGGAAGTGTCGTACACGCTGGCAAACGTGCCTGCATGGCTTTCGCCGTCGGTAGCGAACGGATCGTTGCCGCCTGGGGGCAGCGAAACAATCGACTTCGAAGTTGATGCGTCGCAGATGACACCCGGGACGCTGGACACTCTCGCCGCCGAGACGGCCGCGGGCGATGCTCTGCTGTACCTGAAGGCAGTCTGTGAACTCGACGATTGGACCGTCGATGCGGCAGGTTTCCAGTACAGCATGACGGTCACCGGCCAGCTGTTCGTCGACGGGGTCGTATCCGACGACACGAACGACCGGGTCGCAGCCTTCGTGGGCAACCAGCTGCGCGGAGTCGCAAACGTCAGCGACGTATCTGCGGGATCGAATCGCGTAAACCTGACGGTCTACTCCAACAATCCGTCAGGCGAGACGGTGACCATGCGCGCATTCGATGCCTCGAACTGCGACGTCTCTGCCGGCACGGACCGCACGTTCACGTTCGTCGCGGGGTCGGGACTCGGAACGCCCGAGCAGCCCGTCGCCATCAATGCAACGGACGAGCTCGAGCAGCAGGCCATCAGCCTTGCGTCGGGATGGACCTGGTTCTCACTGAACCGAGAGCCGGGGAGCACGGCGGTATCCGACGTCCTCTCGAGCGTGCTCGCACGTTCGTCAGACGTCGTCAAGAGCCAGACCGCATTCAGCGTCTACGACCAGGGACTCGGCAGCTGGGTCGGTTCGCTGAGCAGCATCGAACCGGGTCATACGTATCTGATCAAAACGGCAAACGCCAATACGCTCGTCCTTGGTGGACCCTCGGTTGATCCGGCGGCAACACCGGTCGACGTGGTTTCCGGGTGGAACTGGATCGGTTACTTGCCGCAGACGGCGATGACAGTCGACGAAGCACTCGCCTCGCTCGCCCCAACGGCGACGACGGACGACCTAGTCAAAAGCCAGTATCAGTTCGCGCAATACGATGGATCGGGCTGGGTAGGATCGCTGACACAGATGGATCCAGGCCTCGGATATCTGCTGAAGGCTGATGCCGCGGGCTCGATCCTGTATCCGT
>JAHHLP010000375.1 GCA_018679295.1 Rhodothermia bacterium | reverse complement strand
CCTAACGTGCGAGCTTGAGCTTCGTACCGTGCGGGCTTCAGCTTCCTACCATGCGAGCTTGAGCTTCGTACCATGCGAGCTTGAGCTTCGTACCGAGCGAGCTTGAGCTTCGTACCGAGCGAACTTGAGCTTCGTACCGAGCGAACTTGAGCCTCTACCGTACGAACTTGAGTTTCCGGCCCGCCTCGATGGACTCGCTCGACCCGACCTGATTGAGGATGGCGACCTCCTCGACCGAGACCTTTTGCGGCAAGCTGCCTGATACGAGGTTCGAGAAGGTACCACCGTTCGACACCGATCGGACGTTCACGCGGATGGGCTGGACATTGAGTACGGCGGGATCGCTCACCGAACGGAAGCCGGTCATCGTTCGCGTAAACGTGTCTTGATAGGCGCCGAAGTCGGTCTTCGCCGCGTAGCCCAGAATCTGATAGACGTTCCCGCCGTACTCGATGTAGTAGGCGAGGAAGCGGACAATCTGGTTGTTTGACTGGGCATCTCCCAAAAGGCGGTATGCCGTATTGCCGTTTACGGTAGTCCGCCCTGACTCGACCACACTGACGCCCTCCTGCGACGCAATCTTCTGTGCGGCATCTGCTGCCGACGATACGTTCTGTGCGAGCGACAACACCGCGATCGCCTTCTGATTCGGTTCAACCATTACAACCTGCGTAGGCTGATTGATGACCGAGTAGCCGGCTGGGACGGGAAACTGGAACCGAAGCTGCGGATGATAGAACACCCCATTCTCCGTGTAGCCTTGTCGGGGGTCCTCGCCGTAGACGATGTTGTCGATCATTGACAGATACTCATCGCGGTCAACGACAGTCATCGGGACGCGGGCTCCCCACTCGTTGGCCATCTCCTTGATCCTGACCTCGCGCTCTCCCGGGTCGGGGTGCGTGGACATAAATCCGGGTATACTTTGTCCCGACTGTTCACCGATCCTCTTCAGCGATACAAAGAACTCTGCGCCTTCCGCCGCTTCGTAACCGGAGAGCGCGGCATACTCCACTCCGAGCCGGTCCGATTCCCGCTCGTCGTCGCGACCGTAGCTCAGAAACAGAAGCTGCGCGACCGACCCTCCTGCCGACAGAAGATCCTGGCCAGGCAGACCCAGCACTTCCTGTCCGATGATCGCGCCTCCGATCAGGCCAAGCTGGCCCAGCTGCGACTGAAGTGCTCTCTTGGACGCGTGGCGGCCAGCGACGTGTCCGACCTCGTGGCCCAGGACGACGGCAAGCTGCGCTTCGTTGCCAAGATGTGAAAGGAGTCCGCGCGTCACATAGATGTAGCCTCCGGGCAGTGCGAATGCGTTGACCACGGGGCTGTCGAGGACGCGAAAGTGGAACTCGAGCGACCGGTACTCTGCCGGCGTGTCGTCGCGGCGAAGGTGGCTTTCAGCGAGGACCTTCTGGCCGATGGACGAGACATAGTTGCTCAGCTTCTCATCCGGATACAAACCGTACTGAGCGATGATCTGCGGATCGGCCTCCGCACCAATTTGCTTCTCCTGTTCCCAGGAATACCCATAGGCCCGCTTGTTACCCGTGACCGGGTTGCGTTGCACTACGCAGGCGGCAACGAACAGCGCCAGGAGGAGTCCTCCTGTTATATATTTAAAGTATTGTAACTTATACATTTACGGATACAATATGTGATGGTCGTACTTCAGCTGACAAGCCGTGGATCGCGATCTTCTATTCGGCGAGTTCGGCCGGTGCCGCTCGGTGGACTGGAACTAAACTATGATGATGCGAGGAAAAGTCAACGACCGAATCGAACAGTCGCTCGTCAGAGGCTGTAATGATGGACTGTCCGATTTTGTCTGACAGAAGCAGCGACAGTATGGCCTGTCGCCGCGACGGGTCCAGGTTGTCGAGCACATCGTCCAGCAGGAAGACGGGCGGCTCGTCGTTGACGTCGGTCATATAGAAGTATTGCCCCACCTTGAGTGCGACGGCGAAGGTACGGTGCTGTCCCTGGGATGCGTAGCGGCGGACCTCCATGTCGTCGAGACGGAACACGAGCTCGTCGCGGTGAGGACCGACCAGCGTTCTTCCCTGTTCACGCTCTCGAGCGGACGTCCTCTCGAGGCGTTCGCGAAATGCTTCTGTCACCCCACCGAGGTCGAGCCTCTTATCCGGCGGTGCAAACGTCTGGTACTGTATGTGCGGTCGCTCGGCCACTGCCTCGATGGTGCCGTAAGCACGGTCGAGGAAGGGTGCAAAGTCGTCCATGAAGTGTGCGCGTCGCGTCGCAATTCGGCTTCCGATCTCGACGATCTTGTCGGTCCACGAATCAAGGACACGGGTGCCCGGAGTCCCCTGCCCTCGCATCCGGCGTAGTATTGCGTTGCGTTGTTTGAGGGCACGTCGATAGGTAAGCAAGTCGGCGAGATACAGTGGATGTGCCTGGCTAAGAATATTGTCGATCCAGCGGCGCCTTTCCTCGGGGCCGCCGGAGGTGAGCGCATGGTCGTCAGGCGCCAGCACCACGATCGGAAATCGGCCGACAATTTCAGATAACTTCTCCAGTGGGGCGCCATTGACGAACGCCGACTTTCCCTCGCCGGGTACGTACGCGATCCGGACATCTGCGGAGGACCGCGTGCTCATGTTGATCGTGCCCCGCACCTCGAAATACGGATCACCTTGTCGCAGCGCATACGTGTCCGAGGACGTGAGGAAACTCTTCGTCAGGCAGAGGTAGTGGATCGCTTCGAGCAGGTTGGTCTTTCCGGCGCCATTCGGGCCACAGACTGCATTCACCTTGTCACTGAACCGTACTGTCGTATCGGCGTGGGAGCGGAACGACTTGACGGAGATCTCCTCGATGATCACGCGGCAGCGGCGGCGGGTTGTGAATTCGGTCGACGGTGTTAGCTTTGAACCCCGGAGTTAAGATACTGTTTTGAACGGCCCATATAATCAGCCCATCGACTCAATGCCCGACCGGAAGTTATTCGACGAAATTCAGGGGCTCGCCACCGAGCAGCGCAATCCCAGATCCGAGAATATCGATACAGCGACCACACGCGAGATTCTGGAGATCATCAACACTGAGGACCACCTCGTTCCCGAGGCCGTCCAGAAGGAGGTTCCCTACATCGCCCAGGCGGTCGACCTCGTTGTCGATGCCTTTCGATCAGGGGGAAGCCTGATTTACGTGGGCGCCGGCACGAGTGGAAGGCTTGGCATACTCGACGCGTCCGAATGCCCTCCTACGTATGGTACGCCGCCGGAGTTGGTGCGCGGAATCATCGCGGGAGGTCGCGAGGCGGTTTTTCGCTCCCAGGAAGGGGCCGAAGACGTCGAAGCAGACGGGCGACGCGACCTGAAGGCCGACGGCGTCACACCGAAGGATGTGGTTTGCGGAATCGCAGCAAGTCGGCGCACGCCCTACGTCGTGGGTGCGGTCGAATATGCCCGATCGATCGGCTGCCGGACGCTCTTTGTGACGTGCAATCCACGATCAGAATTCAACCTGGATGTAGATGTTGCCATCTGTCCGGTCGTCGGTCCGGAGGTCATCATGGGCTCGACCCGGATGAAAGCTGGGACGGCACAAAAGCTGGTACTCAACATGATCACGACGGCGTCGATGGTTCGGTTGGGCAAGGTCTATCACAACATGATGATCGACCTTCAAATGACCAGTAAGAAGCTCGTCGAGCGATCAAAGCGCGTCGTCATGATGGTCACGGGTGTAGACTACGATGAGGCGGCAGCCGTATTGGACACGGCGGGCGGACACGTAAAAACGGCCTTGGTGATGATATTGGCCAAGGTTTCGCTCGAAGAGGCGCGCGCCCGACTTGCGAGCAGCGGCGGCCTTGTACGCGCCGCCATCGAGTAGTGCACCCATGTTTCCCGTGAAACATCGACGGTCGGATGACCTCGCGTGCAACTCACGTTTCACGTGAAACGCCGTCCTCGGATCACGAGTCCTCGCGCACATGTTTCCCGCGAAACATCCCGATCTCGGTTGGCAGTTGCTGGCACGAAAGATCGGGGGCGGTTTTTGGAAATGCCTCTCATCAGCGGGGCTCCGTGGCTATCTCGCGAATGCGGTGAACCGGTTGCGC
>JAHHLP010000530.1 GCA_018679295.1 Rhodothermia bacterium | reverse complement strand
GGCATACCCCTGTGGCAGGTTGCACCGGGCCAATACGCGCACTCAATGACCCTGACGGCCGAGGTGCAGATTGATGGCGCAGCGTCGACAGGCAGACCCCTTTTCGTTGCCGCCTACGTCGGTGACGAGGTCCGCGGTGTCGCACGAACCCGGAGCGTAGGTGCAGGTGACAATGAGTTGGTCTTCCTGATGGTTTACAGCGACGAGCCAAAAGGAGAGGCCGTCACCTTCCGCGTCTATGACGGCACAGACGAACGCACGTACGACGCGAATGAGGATCTCGTCTTCGCCGCCGACGCCATCTATGGATCACCGGTGAAGCCGCACGTTCTGACCGTGGGCGCTGTCGCTGCCAAAACGTCGGCAGATGAAGAACTGCCAACGGAGTTCGCTCTCAAGCAGAACTACCCGAATCCGTTCAACCCGGTGACGACGATCCGCTACGAACTTCCAAAATCTTCCAACGTACAGATCACGCTCTTCGACGTGTTGGGCCGTGAAGTCAGGAAACTGCTCGATGCGGATCGAAAGGCCGGGCGCTACGACCTCGTGGTCGACGCAAGCACCCTCGCGAGCGGCATGTACGTCTACCGAATCGAGGCCGGCGATTTCCGCGACCTGCGCAAGATGATGGTGGTGAAGTAGATGAGGCGATCGCTGGTAGGCATACGACATCAGGACTGGACCTCGCGTACCAACCGAACCGCGAGATACCGACGCAGCAGGGCGATCTGGAGCGGAGTGGTGGCTGCGCTTCTAGCAGCTACCGCGCCCGCCGGCGCCCAGGCACCGGACTGGTCGGTCGATCCGGCCACCTACAGTTCGACCATGTCGATTACTGCGGCTGCCTTCTCGGATGGCACGCGCTTGTCGTCTGAAGATGACCTGCTCGCAGTATTTGCGGGCAGTGAGATACGCGGTGTCGCGAGTGCGTCGGTCGTAAACGGTGAAACGCTGTTCTTTCTGACCGCATACGCCAACTCAGCAGGCGAATCTCTGAGCTTTCGCCTGTACGATGCGCGCGCGGACAGGATCGAGGACGCCGCTGAGTCTGTGGCCTTCGAGGTCGACGCCGTTGTCGGCGACGTGGCGGCCCCTCTGTCACTCCATGCGCTCGGCAGCAGCGGAAGCAACCGGCCGGCCTGGTCGGTAGATCCCGCACTGTTCGGCTCGACGATGAACGTGGTCGCCGAACTTTTCGTGGATGGCAATCCTAACGGCAACGCCGAAGCACTTGTAGGAGCATTCGTCGCAGGAGAAGTGCGCGGAGTCGCGTCCCCGATTCTCGTCGGCGGCAAGTGGCTCTTCTTCTTGACCGTCTATGGAGACACGAATGGGGAAACGCTGGCGTTCCAGGCATACGACCCGGTACAGGACGCTGTTGTCAGCGTCAACGAACAGAGTGTCTTCACTGTTGACGCCGTGATCGGATCGACGTCGACACCTTTCGCATTGAACGCGGAAGGATCGACCGGTAGTAATCGTCCTGCCTGGAGCGTGGATCCGTCCGCGTTCGAGTCGACCATGAATGTTGTGGCCGCGCTGTTTACCGACGGAGTGCGAAGCGATCGTTCAACCGACCTCCTCGCAGCGTTTGTCGGTGGCGAACTTCGGGGGGTAGCCTCACCCACAAGCACGAGCGAGGGACTGCTCTACTTTGCGACGGTGTACGGTGCCGCCGGTGACGGCGTAGTTACCTTTGAGGCGTACGATTCGGCAAGTGACGAGGTGGTCCAGCTCACCGAAGCGACGATGTTTGTCCCGGACGCAGTACGCGGATCGCTGTCGCAGCCTTTCGTCGTTTCGACTCCACCTGAGTCAGGGACCGGGCTCAACGCACCGGACTGGTCCGTGAATGTGGGCGGCTTCGGACTCACGATGAACGTGATCGGCTCGCTGGTCGTGGACGGAACAGCCAATGGACATGCTGGTAGCCGCGTTGCCGCCTTCGTCGGCGAAGAGGTACGCGGTGTTGCCGCGCCGCTCGCGATCGGCGGACGCACGCTCTACTTCCTGACAATCTACGCGGACGGTATCGGCGAGCAAGTCTCATTCCGTGCCTACGACGGCGCCGCGGACCGGCTTCGGGGCGTCAACCCTTCCCTCACCTTCGCGACTGACAATGTGGAAGGTTCCATCTCCGACCCCATTGTGTGGCGTACGACAGCCGGCTCGAACCGACCCACGTGGACCCCTGATCCGCCAGGCTTCAGCCAAACTATGTCGGTTACGGCACGCCTCCTGATCAACGACGAGGCCAGTACCCATCCAGACAACATCGTGGCAGCCTTCGTCGGATCCGACTTTCGGGGATCTGCCGGGCCTTCGACCATCGATGGTCAACTGGTATACGATTTGACCCTTTACGCCGACAGCGGTGGAGAGACCATGCGTTTCGAGGCTTACGACGCGGCAGCGGATCTCGTAAGGCCGGTCCTTGAAACGATCGTGTTCGCATCGGGTGGATCACTCGGCTCGACAACCAACCCCTTCGTCCTCAGCACAGCCGTAGATGCGCCACAGGCAGCCCCCATTCTCCTTTCACCGGCGGACGGGGCAATCGATGTGCCGCTTCGGCCAACGCTCGTTTGGAATGGGATCCCGAGAGCCGCCAGCTACGAACTTCAACTCGACACCAGCGACGACTTCGGAAATCCGCTGACGATCGACGAGATCAGCACGACGTCATTCGCAGTCGTCGATCCCCTAAGCCTCTCCGCCACCTACTTTTGGCGCGTTCGCGGTCGAAACGAAACCGCCGCCGGCCCCTGGTCGGAGGCGAGACGGTTCTCTACCATTCGTCCGTCGGTAGGTAGTGAGGAGGCCGGCGAAATGCCGGATCGGTTCGCCCTCGAACAGAACTACCCGAATCCGTTCAACCCATCGACGCAAATCGGCTACGTCTTGCCGGCCACGGAGCACGTCCAAATCGTCGTCCACGACATGCTTGGTCGCCTGATTGCAACGCTCGTCGATGAGGTCCGGGCGCCCGGGCGCCACGCTGTCCGCTTTGACGCGGGCGCACTTGGCAGCGGATTGTACGTCTACCGCATCCAGGCAGGCACTTTTTCGGCCAGCCGCACGTTGACCGTCATCAAGTAGCCGAAACCCGACAAGAGTCACATCCCAAAAATCGGCGGCTGGTTGGCACCTTTGCCACATCTTACGTAAAGTACCCGCCGTCGGACTTCGAATCGGATGTCAGTATTGAACTTAGAAAAAGGTGCCTCGTGATGGTTAGACTTTGTCGTTTTCTTCTTCTACTCGCTCTGGGCGTGGCTCTGGGGACCGTTGACACGTACGCTCAGCGGGCCGACGACGCAGACCGCGCCAGCAAGAATGGAAAGACGGAGGCCGAGATCGACGGGGTCAACGTCGTCCTCGAATATGGTCGACCCAACGCGAAGGATCGCGAAGTATGGGGAAAGCTGGTGCCTTATGGGAAAGTCTGGCGCACAGGCGCCAACGAGGCTACGACTATCTCCTTTGACGCTCCGGTCACGATCGAGGGCGAACCACTCGATGCGGGCACCTACTCGCTCTTTACAATTCCGAACGAAGATGAATGGGTAATCATCTTTAACAACACGGCGGAACAGTGGGGCGCCTTCAACTATGACTCGGAGCAGGACGCTCTGCGCGTTACCGTTACCCCCGGCTCCGGCGAGCACGTGGAGAGCATGGACTTCGTCGCAGACGAGTCGACCGTCAAGTTGCGCTGGCTGGAGACGGTCGTCCCGTTCTCGGTAGCAGCCCAGTAGGTGGACCGTTCGTCACGTTCACTTTGACCCTTATGGTCTTGTAAGGAGGCAAATCGATGGGCCGAAGCATACTTGCCGTAGTTGCCGGCTTGATCGTCGGAGGACTCATCGTTGCGGGCGTCGAGTACATCGGCCACCTTATCTATCCTCCTCCGGAAGGCCTCGACCTAACAGACCCTGAGGCAATTCGCGAGTTTGCGTCGGCCGCTCCGACCAGCGCCCGACTAGCTGTTTTGCTCGCGTGGTTCCTGGGCCCTCTGGGCGGAGCCTGGGTCGCAGCGCGGCTAGCGAAGCGATCTCCGATGACGCACGCGCTCGTGGTGGGCGCTTTCTTCCTGATCGGTGACGTAGTGAACCTTGTCACGATTCCGAGTCC
The DNA here is from genome assembly GCA_018679295.1 of Rhodothermia bacterium. Taxonomy (GTDB): domain Bacteria; phylum Bacteroidota; class Rhodothermia; order Rhodothermales; family JABDKH01; genus JAHHLP01. The sequence goes on along the minus strand of JAHHLP010000530.1, from coordinate 479 downwards.
CGTGTGGATGTGGATAGGTGGATTGGTCGCACCGCCACTGGCAGCCTACGTTGCAGGTCGAGCGGTTGCGTCTAAAGCCGGGGTATCCGAAGAGCACGCCTGAGCGTCGTTTTCGCGTGGCGAAACGGACGGCATGAGGAGGCCCGAACGGCGATAAAAGGAATCCGGATGCCGTTTGTGCCCGGTGGGGAATCCAACTGGCTGAAACGCAGGCACCTTTCAGAATCATCTGCGCCGAATCGATGCGCCGTACGGGCAACATTGAGGACGCCGCAGAACTGTATTCGCGGCTGGGTGAACTGGACACCTACAGCATCGTGCCTGCACTGTATTGGGAAGCTGAGCGTCGCGAGGATTTGGGTGACTATGCACGGGCCGCCGAGCTATACGACCGCTTTGCCCGCTTGTGGGCCGATGCAGACGAGCCGCTACTAAATATGGTCACACACGCGCAACAGCGTGCGGAGCGATTACTCGCG
>JAHHLP010000405.1 GCA_018679295.1 Rhodothermia bacterium | reverse complement strand
GGGTATAGGGTGCCGGCACCTGACGAGGGCTCTGGCGCCGCGGTTGCCCAACATGCCGGGAGGCGCGTGCTGTGGCTCTTCAGTATCGTCTTCGCCACCGTGCTGTTGGTCGTGATCGCCGTAGAGTGGCTGGGACTTATCGACCCAATCACGGATCAGATTCCCCTGCCGGTAGGAGTCGGTCTGGTGATCCTCATCGGCTATCCAGTTCTCAGGCAGGTCGTGCTTGCGGGACTGAAGGGCCGGGTGATCTCTCATACCCTGATGGCCGTCGGAGCCGCGGCCGCGCTGTTTGTCGGCGAATGGCCAACGGCGGTCGTCGTGGTCTTCTTCATGCGGCTAGGCGAATATGCGGAGCGTTTTACCGTGGATAGTGCTCGGAAGTCAGTCAAGTCGCTGACGGAGATGGCGCCGCGAACCGCACGCGTCGAGCGGGGCGGCGTCGAGCGCGAAATCCCGGCCTCGGAAGTCCGACCCGGGGAGGTGGTCGTCGTCCGACCTGGAGAACTGATTGCGGTGGACGGCACGGTGATTGGTGGCGTCGCGACGATCGACCAAGCTGCGATCACTGGGGAAGGCATGCCGGTTGAAGCCGGCGAAGGGGCCTCCGTTTATGCCGCGACGGTAGCCACACTCGGTGCGCTACGGATTCGGGCGGAGGCCGTCGGCAAAGACACAACTTTCGGCCGCGTCATCCGCATGGTAGAGGATGCGGAGGCGCACCGCGGGCATATACAGCGCATGGCCGACCGCTTCTCGAGCTACTACCTCCCCGTCGTCATCGTCATAGCGATCTTCGTGTATCTCCTTCGACAAGACGTTATGGCGACAATCGCAGTCCTTGTCGTTGCATGCTCGTGTGCATTTGCGCTCGCCACACCGGTGGCCATTCTCGCATCCGTGGGAGCGGCTGCGCGCAAGGGCCTGCTGGTCAAAGGCGGGAAGTACCTCGAGCTTCTCGACAAGGCGACGGTCCTCCTGATCGACAAGACCGGTACTCTCACGCAGGGCCGCCCGGTCATAACGGACCTAGCATCAACGAGTGGTGCAACAGAGGAAGAAATCTTGCACCTTGCAGCGTCGGCGGAGATGTTCTCCGAGCACCCGTTGGCAGCCGCCGTCCGGTTGTACGCGGCCGAGCGGGGCGTGGCGCCGTCAGAGCCCGAAGCATTCGAGGCGCTTCCGGGGCTCGGCGTGCGTGCGACGGTACGCGGCCGGATGGTGTCCGTCGGTAGCCGCAGACTTTCCGGCCGTCCGGTGAGTGATGGGAGTCTGGACCGGCTGGCCGGCGAAGGCAAGACAGTGCTTTTCGTTGAGGCCGATGGCGCGCTGCTCGGGGTCCTTGCCGCTTCGGACAAAGAGCGTGAGGACGCAGTCTCAGCGCTGGCGTCATTACGACAGCGTGGTTTCGAGGCGATCGAGATGTTAACAGGCGATAGCGAAGCGGTTGCGGCCAAGATCGCCGACAAGATGGCTCTGTCCTACCGCGCCCATCTTCTTCCGGAGGACAAGGTGCAGGTCGTCCGGTCGTACCAATCTACCGGGGCGACCGTCGTCATGATCGGCGACGGAGTTAACGACGCGCCGGCACTGGCGCAGGCTGACGTAGGAATCGCAATGGGTGCGAGAGGCAGCGACGTAGCCGTCGAAGTTGCCAACATCGCAATCATGGGCGACGACTGGATGCTCGTCCCCGAACTGTTCCGAATGACCTCCCGCACGATGCGCGTAGTTCGTACAAACATCGGCTTTACGGCCATCTACAATCTTGCTGGTTTGACACTGGCGGCATTCGGCATACTTCCGCCCATACTGGCAGCGGCCGCCCAGTCATTCCCTGACGTAGGCATCATGGCGAATTCCGCGCGCCTGCTCCGTCAGTAGGGCATCCGCGCCGACTGAAGGTCCGTGGCAGCCGTCGTGCCGGCCTATACGTAAGATTTTTCCCCGCGATACCCGGCGGGTTTGAGCCGCTATTCCCGCCAACTTTTCGTGGCTATCGTTTTGGTTCAGTGATAGTCATGAGACAAAGAGGCGGCGTTCATGGGATTTCCAATGCAGTACGAGACCACTTACGAGTGGAGCGGCCAATCCGACATCGGTACTATTGGAGCCAGTGCGAAGGGAGAATCGATGCGGGTTGCCGGTCCGTTCAAGTCCTTCGGCTTCGATCCCGAATCGCTTTTTGTATCGTCGGCGGAGATCTGCCTCGCAAATACCTTTTTCTTTTTTGCGAACAAGGCCCGGCTGCTCTACGACGGGTATCGGTCGAGTGCCACGGGACTGCTGGAACAGGCTCCCGAGGGGGGATTTCGCTTCCGGGAGATCATAATCCGGCCGATTGTCAGCGTCCGCGAGGGGGATCGTGATAAGGCCGACAAACTGCTCGAGAAGGCACACAAGTACTGCCTCATCTCCCGCTCGATGAAATGCCCGGTGACGATAGAGGCCGAGTGGCGCGTCTCGGAGATTGATGAAAGCCGTCGAAAGGCGGGTTAGGATCACGGATTAGTGATCGGGACGCGCACCTCGGTCCGCTCCCAGCTCAGCACCATCTCGGCGCCTCCTTCCGAGTCCTCCAGCGTAATGGTGAACGGGTCCACCGTCACGTCCTCCGGCAACGTGCTAACAGCACTCCTGACCACGAACACGTCGTTCTCCGGCTGATAGACGTTCGGCGTAAACACGTTCGTCTCCTCGTTGAAGATGCCGGTGCCATCCAATCCCACCTGGGGGCTGATGTGAATGACCCACTCGGTGGGGCCGGGCTCTGTGAAAATTGAATACGTGCCCGCCTCGAGCCGATTTCCGGCAACAAGAACGGCGTCGGACACCGTCATCTCGGTCGACTCATTGGCACCCGTCCTCCAGATTTCCCCAAAAGGGACGAGATATGTGGTGCTGTCGTTGTTCGCCCCAAAGATGTCGCGGCCCCGGATGTAGGGACGGCCGTAGGTGAGCTTCACATAGGTGTCCCCAATGTGGGTTTGCGCGATGCCGACCGGACTCAGCCTACGCGAGGGATGGAGATCCTGGGCCTCGCTTTCCGGAGCCATCATCAGTAGAGAGATCGAAGCAATCACAAAGGTTCGGGGGAGGAGGCGTGCTAGCATGTCGTCCGCGGTGTGGTCGAGTGAGATTGGCTACTATTTGCTTATCAGAATGTAAGTAAAGTATTCGAGGAAGGTCACTTCTGGATGTTGTGCTTCCAGCGCCTCACGGCTGGCTCTCGCTTGGTAGTTCGATTGAGGTGCTTGCGGCTCGGGTATCGCTGCCGGTAACTTCAGTTAGCCCAGATCCTCGCACGTATCCCAGAGTTGGCAATGCCCAAAGTGCTTATCGCGAGTCTCTTTGGTTCGCTTCTCACGCTATCATCGTGGGCGCAGGAGCTCCCTTCGACTCTACGCGTCGACTACTATCACACTGGGGACGTCGACACTGAGGTTTTCAGCCTCGACCGTGTGGTGCGCGAACCGCTCCCGTGGCCGGGTAACCTGGCGCAGCCCATCGACCGTACGCTGCGTGGCAAGTATGCGTTCGAGGTCGTAGATCCGGAGAGTGGAAGCGTTGCATGGTCGCGCAGTTTCAGCAGCATCTACGGCGAGTGGGAGACGACCGGCGAGGCACGAAGGATGAACCGCACGTTTCATGAGTCCGTCCGCCTCCCCGATCAAGGCAAGCCGTTTGACCTCGTGCTGAAGAAACGCGGAGCGGACCAGCAGTTCGTAGAGGTTTGGCGCACCCGCATCGATCCGGGGGACTATCTGGTACACGAAGAGGCCGCCGAGTACGCCGATCAGGTGGTCGCGATCGAGCAGAATGGTGACCCGGCGACTAAGGTCGACCTTCTTCTACTCGGTGATGGCTACACGGCGGACGAACACGATGATTTCGTGGCGAAAGCGAAGGAACTGGCAAGTGCGCTGTTCGCAACGTCGCCGTTCAGGGAGCGCAGAAGCGACTTCAACGTCTGGGCGCTGGCGCCAGCGGCTGCGCGATCGGGCGTATCACGTCCTTCCACAAACACCTATCGGGAGACACCATTTGGCGCGACCTACGACGCGTTCCGAAGCGAGCGCTACGTTTTGACCTATGAGAACAAGGCGTGGCGGCGCATCGCCTCGTCAGCGCCATATGATTTCGTCGAGATACTCACCAATACAGAAGTGTACGGAGGCGGTGGGATCTACGGTCTGTACAGCACGGCCGCCGCCAACAGCGACTGGGCATCATACCTTTTCATCCACGAGTTCGGTCACCACTTTGCAGGTCTTGCTGACGAGTACTATACAAGCTCCGTATCCTACGAGGCGCCGGAGACCATCGTCGAACCGTACGAGCCTAACGTGACGGCCCTCTTGGACCCGGATGACCTCAAGTGGCGCAACCTCGTCGACTCCGATACGCCCGTACCGACGCCGTGGCCCAAGGACGCGTACGAGGAGCACTCACTTGCGTACCAGGAAAGGCGCCGGCAGATGCGCGAGGAGAACGTACCGGAGGCCGAGATGAACACGCTCTTCCAACGCAATCAGGAAATCGTCGAGGGCATGTTCGCGAGAGCAGAGTACCGAGACGAGATTGGCGCGTTCGAGGGCGCGAACTATCAGGCTGAGGGGTACTTC
>JAHHLP010000553.1 GCA_018679295.1 Rhodothermia bacterium | reverse complement strand
GTCGAACAGGGCGAATCGGTGGGTGTCGTCGCAGCGCAGTCTATTGGTGAGCCGGGTACGCAGCTCACCCTGCGGACCTTCCACATTGGTGGTACAGCAAGCCGTATCTCGGCGGAGAGTACTATCCAAACCAAGTTCCCAGGAAAGGTCGTGTACCAAAATCTGCGCACGGTCGAGTTCGACGATGCGGATGGGGCCAAGAGTGTGGTCTTGTCCCGACAGGGCGAGATTGTCATAGCAGACACGAAAGATGACAACCGGCAGCTAATCACGTACCTCATACCGTATGGTGCCGAGGTACTGGTTAAAGACGGCGCGTCAGTTGACAAGGCCGACGTGCTGGCGAGCTGGGATCCGTACAACAGCGTCATTTTGTCGGAGGTCCAAGGAAAGGTGTCCTTCCAGGACATCGTCGAAGGTACGACCTATCGGGAGGAGGCCGACGAGCAGACCGGCCACAAGGAGAAGGTGATCGTCGATAGCCGAGAGCGCAATCTGACCCCGGCGATCATCGTAAGGACGACAGCAAAGGGTAAGAAGAAAGCGTCCGAGCGCGAATACCCGCTGCCGGTTCGGGCACGCATTCAGGTTGATGAGGGCGACAGCGTACAGGCAGGCCAGATCCTGATCAAGATCCCAAGGCAGACGGCCAAGACGCGAGACATCACCGGCGGCCTTCCGCGAGTGACCGAACTGTTCGAGGCCAGAACGCCGACCGATCCGGCCGTCGTCAGCGAGATTGACGGTGTCGTAAGCTTCGGTGGCCGAAAGCGCGGTGCTCAGGAAGTCGTCGTGACCAGTCGTGACGGCTCTGAGTCGCGGACGTACCTCGTCCCGCTCACGAAACACCGCTTGGTACACGAGCACGACTTCGTCCGGGCCGGAGAGCAATTGTCCGACGGGCAGATTTCTCCGCAGGACATCCTCAGCATTCTTGGACCGAAGGCGGTGCAGGAGTACCTCGTGAACGAGGTGCAGGAAGTATATCGGCTCCAGGGCGTGACGATAAACGACAAACACATTGAGGTGATCGTTCGCCAGATGATGCAGAAGGTTCGCATTGTTGACCCGGGCGACACGACCCTGCTGGAGGATGATCACATCGACCGGTTTATCGTCGAGGAGATGAATGATGATCTGCACGACAAGTTTGTCGTTACGGAGTCGGGCGACACGACGATGAGCATCGGTACGGTCGTGGACCGGCGTCGCCTGCGGGAGATCAACTCCGAGATGAAGCGGCGGGATCAAGCTTCGGCAGAGGTTCGCGACACGCAACCGGCCGTCGCCGAGCCGATTCTTCTCGGAATAACCCAGGCCGCACTCTCGACGGATTCCTTCGTTTCCGCTGCTTCGTTCCAGGAGACGACCAAGGTTCTCACGAACGCGTCGATCCATGCTAAGTCGGACGAGTTGTTCGGCCTCAAGGAGAACGTGATCGTTGGACACCTGATACCTGCGGGAACCGGCCAACGGAGATTCCGCGACTTGGTCGTAGGCTCGCGGACGGAGCTGGAGGAGCTGCAGGCCGCGATGGCGGCGGGCGGCGATGGCGAGTCGACAGCGGCTGCGACGGAAGAAGCGGTCGAATCCGCGTCCTGATCGCCAGTCTCGAAAACGCGAAAAGGCCCTGTCAGAGCAATCTGGCGGGGCCTTTTTTCATTTGTGACACGGGGGTGACCAATCAACGCAGAATCGTGACAAATCCGTGTCCGCCTCGACTCAACTGATGCCGATAATTGCCGTTGAGAACAATGCGCGGCATAGAAAGCAATTCTAAAAAAGCACTTCGGGGTGAAGCCATGAGAACACTAAGATTTGCAGCAGTAATAGCGGCGGCCTGTTTCGTCGCTGCCACAACTTCGAGCCAAGTGGCAGAAGCCAATTCGTCGCCGTCGATATCGATCGATATACTCAAGGTTCACGCCGACGGCAAGTTGGTCGTAGTTCGACGACGGCCACCAGCGTTGCGGGTTGAGATTCGGACGCGACGACCATCAAGGCGTCACGTTTGGGTGGGCGGTCACTGGGGGCACCGGCACGGCAGGTACGTTTGGGTGAAGGGCCGCTGGGTGGTTCCGCCCCGGCGCGGCGCCCTCTACGTGCGACCCGTCTGGGTCAAGCGAGGGGGTGGATACGTACTCGTTCGCGGGGTCTGGCGATAAACAGCTTTCGGCTTGCGCGGCCGGGGCGGACTCTAACAGGGGTTCGGCGTGTCATTCCCGTCCCGGCCTGCGCAACCGTAATTCTGATTAATTGCTCCTAAAAGGCCTACTTCGCGACGCTGTAACATCGGCGCAAAATCGCCGTACAGAGTGCCAGACTTAAACAGCCTTTCAAAGCAATGCGACACCATCTTCGTGTTTCCGCGCTGATTCTGCCGGTCCTACTTGTTGCTGCTTCGGCGAATGCCGGCAGCGTCAGTGAGGTCGGCGATATCAAGGACACCGTAAAGAAATCATTCTCCGTCGAAGCCGGCGGCACCATCGCAATCGACATGGATCGCGGCAACGTTGAGATCAAGTCGACGCGGGAGTCCATGGTCTATGTTGAGGTCGAAAGAAACGTCGACGTGGACTCGAAAGAGGACGCGAAACGAGTGCTGGACCGGCATCAGTTGGAGATGTACAAGAAGGGAAATGATGTGATTGTCCGTTCGCGGCTGGAGGACACGGATCGCGGGTGGAAAAGGTGGCGCGATGGTGACCAGGTCAAACTGCGTGTTGTCGTTCGTGTACCGAGGCAATACAACGTTGATTTCACCACCGGGGCTGGCAACGTTGAGGCAGCCGACATCGACGGCACGGTTGAAGGTCAGACCGGTGCAGGCAACATCGAGATTGGTCGTGTCAGCGGCAAAGTAGTCGTTAACTCTGGTTCCGGTAACGTCAGCATTGACGGCGCACAGGGATCAGTCGAGGTGAATACCGGTGCGGGCAACATCTCGGTTGGCGAAGTTGCCGGCGAGGTGATGGCCTCGTCGGGAGCCGGCAATATAGAAGCCGTAATTACAAGGCAGCCTTCGTCCCGCTCCAGGCTTGAAACCGGCGCAGGCAATGTCACGGTGTATCTCGCAAACAATGTCGGGATCGACGTGCGTGCCGAAACGGGAATAGGATCCGCTGATACGGATTTCGGCCTGAAGGTTGACGGAAACTGGATGTCCAAGTCCTTCAAGGGAAGCGTAAATGGAGGCGGGCCCTCGCTCACCATGAGCTCCGGCGTAGGCAACGTCGTGCTTCGGAGCCGGTAATGACAAAGACAAGTTTTGATTGACTGATAGATATTTCAACACTGTTGACCCTCGGGGCGGTCGCTTGGCGCGGCCGCCCTTTTTTTCTGGTCCAAGGCGGCGGTCCTGGATATCAGGGTAGAACCATGCCGACCCTGCGGGCCAGATCCGATCCACCCTATGGTTAGTGCCGGGGGGTTCTGTCGGCGGGCGCACGCGTGTTGGCACGGCGGGTCTGTAGGTGCGCTCGGGCTCTGCAGTTCCCCACGATTTCACTGGCGCCCCAAGGCTTCGGGTAGCGAGTCAGGTTCGCGCCCCAGGCTTCGTCGGCACCTAGGGCTTGGGTAGCGCGTCAGCTTGTTGCCCAGCGCCCGGCCGGGCTCCGCACGGCTTCGGGTAGCGAGTCAGATTGGCGCACAGGGCCTTGACGGCCCACAGGGCTTCGCATGGCGCCGCAGGGCTAGCATGGTGGCACAGGGCCTCGCATGGTGGCGCACACGGCCTCGACGGCCCGCAAGGCTTCGTATGGCGCCGCAGGGCTTCACCGGCGGCCGAGCGCTTCGCTGACGCCTAAGGCTTCGGTTGGTGCCCCGAGCCTCGTCGGTCCCCTAAGCGTCCCCCTTTTTGCCCCTTGGTTTTCCGGGATTCGCAGGTTTTTTCGACGACGAGGGATGGCTGGCGGTTTGTTGCCGATAACACTGTAACGATCGCGAGATCTTCTTATACTTAACAGCGTTAACTA
>JAHHLP010000509.1 GCA_018679295.1 Rhodothermia bacterium | reverse complement strand
ATATCACACTGGGGAATTGAGGATCCGGAGGGACTTTAGCGGATCGTCCGATTCGTTCGCTCAAAAGAGGGTACTCACGCAGAATCTAACAAGAATACTACACCCTGTGGAAATCGAACCTGCGGTTCGAATTCTAAAATCAGCTTACCCTGCTTATCGAGGATTTGATTCCTCAAGCGGCCCGTCTGTTGACAAAGTGCCCGCACATTCAGTATTAGAATAGAGTTCGCTGGCCCCGAATCCGCCCAAACTCACCCTCCAAGAACCCATGAACAAGACCATTGCGGACCTGCTTAGGCAAAAGGGTAGCGATGTCCTCACGATCGAGAAGACAGCCACCGTGTACGAAGCCATCGAAAAGATGGAGCATCTTCACGTGGGATCGATTATGGTAATGGATGGCGATGAGGTCGTCGGCATTTTCACCGAACGCGACTACCTGCGGCGAATCGTCCTGCAGGGAAGGACCTCGAAGACGACGCCAGTGCAAGACGTGATGACGAAGGAGCTTGTTTGCGTCGATCCCAACTACTCCATTCAGGAGTGCATGGCTGTGATGACCGAGCGAAAGTTCAGGCACCTCCCCGTAATCGACAACGGCAGGCTCGCCGGAATCGTGTCGATCGGCGATCTCGTGAAGGCCATCTCCGACGATGCGCAGGCCCGGGTACACTATCTCACTGATTACATCACGGGGAAGTACCCCGCATGAACTCACCCCGTGCCCGGAAATCGCACGTGACTCGTTGAAACCAGTTTTGGTGCTCTTCCCCTGATGCCACGATCCAAGCAGTTCGATCCCGAAGTCGTCGTCGACAAGGCGATGAAGACCTTCTGGAAGACGGGCTACGAAGCAACTTCAGTACAGCAACTCGTCGATGCCACCGGCATCAATCGGTTCAGCATGTACCAGGCGTTTGGGGACAAGCGAGGGCTTTTCCAGCGCGCGCTCGATCATTACTATCACGACGTGCTCGCCCGAATCACTCGTCTGTCGGAACAGCCTGAGAGGGGTTTGCAGGCGATCCATACCTACTTCGAGGCGCTGGCCACCACGCTCACGTCCTCCATTGGTAAGCTGGGCTGTCTTGGGCAGAACACGGGTGTGGAACTTGCCCTTAGCGACGAGGACGCGGTAGCTCCACTCCGTGAGATGTACGATGACCTGGCCAGCAACTTCGAGGCAGCACTTGATTCGGCTGCAGCACGCGGAGAGGTCGGCGAAGATGCGACCGGTGGCGATGTCTCCAGGTACCTCGTAACGGTTGCTCAGGGAATGATATTGATGGCCCGAACAGCTGCGGACCATCACTACATCCGAAGTACCGAACGGCAGGTGTATGCCTATCTGAATCGGTTGCGCACGTAAGCCGGCTAGAAGACTCGAAAGACGTTCTGCCGTATTCGAAGCGTCAGGGCCACGGCGCACCGGAGGACCACGTGCTCGCGCGCTCGGTCGTCACCCGTGACCATTCTCCCACTAGCCCTCTCGGGGGATCGGAAAGAACACGAAGGAAACGAGCATCATCACAAAACCTACCAGGAAATAGGTCATGTCGCCCGAGAGGATCAGGAGCACTCCTCCGAAGAAGGCGACAGACTCGCCGAGCGCCCACCCGACGATGTTCAGTGCCGTCGGGTCCTGATCGGCCGGCAGCTGTGCGCGCTTCCGCCTAAAGACGAACATGGCCGCGGCCACGCCACCTAGCACGACGATGAACGCAAATCTGAGTGTTTCGATGGTCTCGGCGCCGAGCGTAGCGATCGTACCACTCTTTGAGAGATAGATGGCAACGGCGCCGAATAGAACGACACCGGCCAACATTACAACGCGGATTATCGGAAGGGCTGTCCGGGCGCCCGCTTGCTCGTTACTCTCCATAGAATTCAGTGTTTGTGTCCGTTGCGGCTCCGTCGGCGAAATATAATCACGTGGCAAGCAGCGGTTAAAGCGAACCAGCGAGGCCGTCGTGCGTCGAAGGCGTCCACACTTTCTATCGCAGAATGCCTGATAGCGACAAGCCGACCAAGAAAAAGAATCCGCTCAGCTGGAAGATGGTTGCCAGAGAGGCGCGAGAGCTGATCTGGGCCCAGCGCTGGCGACTCTCCTTTGGCCTCGTCCTCATGATCGTCAACCGGGTAGCCGGTCTCGTGCTACCTGCAAGTTCGAAATATCTGATTGACGATGTGGTCGGTAAGGGCAACTCGGAGCTGCTGATTCCGTTGGCGATTGCCGTCGGCCTGGCGACGGTCGTGCAGGCGGGGACAACCTTTTCGCTTTCGCAGATCATCAGCGTCGCCGCACAACGCGTGATCATGAACATGCGGATTCGGGTTCAAGATCAAATCACGCGTCTGCCCGTCCGGTACTTCGATGATACCAAGACTGGCGAGCTCATTTCGCGCATAATGACCGACCCCGATGGAATCCGCAATCTGGTGGGCACGGGCATCATCCAACTTGTAGGCGGCGTCTTTACGGCGGCCATTGCGCTGGCCGTTCTTTTCTACCTCAACTGGCGCCTTACATCGGTCACGTTGATTGTGCTGGGTGTCTTCGGCGGCGCGATGGCGTTCGCGTTTACCAGGCTTCGGCCGATCTTTCGGATCCGACGGGAGATCAACGCCGAAGTCACGGCGAGACTGAATGAGACGCTGGGCGGAATCCGGATCGTCAAGGCATACGGCGCGGAAGATCGTGAGCAGCGCAGCTTCAGTGACGGCGTCGAGCGGCTGTTTCAAAACATCGCGAAATCGATTACCGGCGTTTCGGCTGTGACGGCGTTTGGAAGCACCATCATTGGAATGGTCGGCGTGATCATGATTGCCGTTGGCGGCAAGTCGATCCTTGCCGGTAACATGACGCTGGGCGATTTCGTGATGTACATCTTCTTCACGGGTCTGCTCGCCGCGCCCATTATCCAGATGGCCTCTATCGGCACGCAGATATCGGAAGCGTTCGCCGGACTGGATCGAATCCGCGAGGTCCTGTCCATGACAACAGAGGATGCCGAAGACGAGACTCGCGAACCTCTGGGCGAGACGTCCGCGCGCATCACCTTCGAGGACGTGACCTTTGCGTACAAGGAGGGCGTCCCTGTCCTCCGCAATGTCAACCTCGAGGCTCCATCGGGGTCCACCACGGCACTTGTAGGATCGAGTGGATCTGGGAAAAGCACCCTCGTGAGCCTCGTCATGGCGTTCAACCACCCGCAAAGCGGCCGCGTGCTTCTTGACGGACGCGACCTCGATACGATTAGGGTGCGAGAGTACCGGCAGCTTCTGGGAGTCGTAATGCAAGACAACTTCCTGTTTGACGGCACGATTGCCGACAACATCCGCTTTCCTAAACCCGATGCCACCGTGGCAGAGGTCGAGCGGGTGGGACGCATCGCCAACTGCGACGAGTTCGTGAATCGGCTGGAAGATGGTTACGACACTGTAGTTGGAGAGCGAGGCGTAAAGCTGTCGGGCGGGCAGCGCCAACGGGTAGCGATCGCGCGCGCTATCCTTGCCGATCCCCAGATTCTGATTCTGGATGAGGCCACTTCCAGCCTCGATACCGAGAGTGAAGCTCTCATTCAGGAGGGCCTTCGGCGCCTCAGGCAGGGGCGGACGACCTTCGTGATCGCACACCGGCTGTCCACGATTCGAAGCGCCGATCAGATCCTGGTTCTGGAAGGCGGCGAGGTCGTCGAGCGGGGAACGCACGAGCAACTCATGCTCGTCAACGGCCGCTACCGGGAGCTGCATGACCGGCAGTACGACTGGGAGACGGATCGCTTCGTAAATCCCGGAGAGGATTACTAAGCCTCCGTGAGGACTATCTAGTAAGCTCCGATCCACCTTCGATGAGAATACACCCAAAGCCCCTGCTGTTGGCGTCAATCCTGCTCCTCGCGGGCGCATGCGGAGCACAAGACAAGTCTGATCGCCAACCGGAGCATGGCGACTCACAGGATACACTGTCGAATAGTGCTCCCGTTCTCTACGACGCGGATGGGCTTATCAAGTCGATAACTCCGAATCGCAAGCACATGGTCGTGGCACATGGGGATATTCCCGGATTCATGGACGCCATGACCATGCCCTTCGCCGTAGCAGACACTGCTCTGCTCGCAGGCGTGTCCTCCGGTGACTCGATTCGATTCGAAATAGCAGTAGACGGGCCGAAAATACGCGTCAGAAGTCTCGAAGTGGTTGAGTGATCGTCGTCCCTTGCCAAGATAAGGGAACTGATATCGGGAGCATAGCGGGTCAATCGGAGCATGCTCCCGACCATTGATTAGTCCGTTTTTGATCTCGCGGAGCACGGCCAAGAAGTGGTCGTGGTGAATTTTTTGGACAACGTGGTGTGCTCCGTACCTCGAGGAGATTCCGGAGTTTGTTCGGCTACGAGACGAGCTTCGCGAGTAAGGACTGACGTTCTTTCGGTATCTCCGTCGATGACGAGGGCCTCGAAGCCGTCGAACCTTCTTGGAGCGCCTGAAGGTCAACTACCCGATCGCAATAGACGATGGGCTGGTGGCTGCGACCTTGCGGTCCCCTATCGGAGCGTATTGAGCAGCGTTCCGACGGCCATCGTGGTCGCGAGGATGGGATCATCCTCCTTGTTCGGAGCCCCAAGCGGATTGCTGAAGCTGCCATCAGGGCGTTGACCCGCAGCCAGCAGCATCTGCATCCTTCGCTTCCAGTCTCCACCAACCTCGAGGGCTGCGTAGACTTCCGATCGTACAAGTAAGTGGTAGTAGAACATCACGTGCTCCCATTCACCAGGGGCCGAGGCCGGGATGCCCCCAACCGTTTCGAGTGAATCGTTCTCGATCAGCCATTGCAAGGCAGTCGCAACGCGTTCGTCGGTCGGCGAGACGCCCGCCGCCAACAAGGCGAGAATGCCGTCACACGTGGTCGTGGCATAGCTCGCGAAATAGGTCGACCCCGCCACATCCCTCGATCCACCCTTATTGGTGCCCAAGGCCGTAGTGGACGCGTAGAAGCCTCCGTCATATGGAGGTGCAGGCGAGCCAGGCTCCGCAAGAGGCTGCGGCCGCGACTCGGATGGGTGCTTTTGCAGCATCCGGAGGTTCACGGCGGCAGCCCGAAAAACACTCGGAGCCGTGTCATCGCTTTCAAGGGCCTCCAGCACACGCCGTGTGTGCGATAGGTCGATGTGGCCGATTGCGCCAGCCGGAAGACCCGTCTCACCGAAGCCCCAGGATCCATAGGCCCGGTGCAGTGAGTCGATTCCACGGGACTCGGTAAACTGCTGTCCGAGCAGGTAATCCTGCATTCGCTCTACGAGAAGGGTATCACTTGCGTCTCCCCATCGGTCCAGCACCCGAAGCGCGTAAGACGTGGCGTAGTTGGGGTACTCCATTATGACGGCGTCGGCCTGCCCAACCGCACCCCTCTCGTCGATGCTGCCACGAATGAAATCCAGGGCTCGATTCACTGATGCTTCCGGCCGTGAATGGACAGAATCCGGTACCTGCAGCAGGTAGTAGGCTGTGAATGGCGTCCATGCGTGTCCGCTCTTCAGGATGCCGTGCGTCTCGCTGTGCCAACCTCCGTCCGTACTCTGCTGTGACCAAAGGAATGTGGCGGCACTGCGCAGGACCTCGACGGGCACAGGATCATGCGACGAATCGGGGTTCTCGCGGCAGCCACCAACGACACTGACGACCGCGCTTATGGCTAGCGCGGCCGTCAGTACTATTGGTTGAACTCGCTTCAAGAGTCGTTTGGAACGGCTACCCGTTTGCCTCAGCGCGGAGGAATTCGACATCGCGATCCGCAGTCATCGTCAGAATCACAGCTGCCGTACAAAATACGGGACTTGTGATGCAATGATGTCCGCTCCAACTGCCGCTGCTGTTCTGCACCCGTGAGAAGAGGTCGTTCATGCGCTCGTACCAGCTCGCCCACTGCTGATCCCCGGTCACGACCAACGATTCGCTGGTCATCATATAACTGAGGAACTCTTCGCCGCCATTGTTGCCAAATCCCGACAGCACTCGATCGTCCTGCAGCATCTTTTTGGTGATCTCGTTTTGTTGATAGGACTCGTAGACCTGGGCTGCTCTGTCTCGACCGTACCCCGCCTTCTGGAGGTTATCAAGGGTGATATCGGCATCTTCCTCGAGCCGACCCTCGTCCTTCGCTTTCTTGATCCGGTCGAGCGCCTCTTTCGCTTCGGGCGCCGTTGCACGCTGGTTGCTGGCTATCGAGTAGAGAGAAATGCCTGCCGCCGCTTCGGTTCGCACCTCACCGGAGGCCGTATCTACGTTCTTGCGCTGGTACTCACGTGAGCGATCGAGCATTTCCTGATCGACCTTGCGGCCGGCTTTCGCTGCCGCTTCCAGAGCCGAGTTCGCCGCCGCCGACTGAAGCACGGGGGCCCAGCCGGCCTGATTCCAGCTTCCATCGCGAGGCTGCTATCCTTATAAGGCTTTATGGACTCGATGGGGTCCATGACAATTCCGAGATTGAGCGTCATTTTGGTGCGGGCTCCATGAAATTTCTTGAAATATAGCATTAATAGTACACTAATTTAATGATAAATGCTTAATAATCATGGTCTTAGTGTTATTTCCTTAAGATCCTACTTAATATTTTTAGTGTAACTAGTTTATTTAGTGCGTGTTTTTATTTGCACAACTCCAATACATGAGCTATCTTCCACAATAATTGAGTGCACTAAATAGACCTTTTTGGGGATGAACGGGACGGCTATGGCAGAAGATTCCGCAGGTATTAGTAACCTGAAGGTGATGGTGATTGATGATAGTAAAACGATTCGTCGCACCGCTGAAAACTTACTAAAAAAAGAAGGTTGTGATGTAGTGACCGCCGTCGATGGCTTTGAAGCCTTATCGAAGATCGCTGAACACAAACCCGATATTATTT
>JAHHLP010000435.1 GCA_018679295.1 Rhodothermia bacterium | reverse complement strand
CGTGGGTTGTTGGCGGTATATGCTTCGTCATCGGCGTGCCCTCGGCTCTTTCGCAGGGAGCGGTCGATTTCCTCGGCGCCGACGGCCTCTTCGCATGGGACTTCCTCACAATCAACAACAACATCTGGGGCAACTACTCACTCAGCATTGGCGCGATTCTAATCTGCGTGTTCGTGGGTTGGAAG
The DNA here is from genome assembly GCA_018679295.1 of Rhodothermia bacterium. GTDB lineage: Bacteria > Bacteroidota > Rhodothermia > Rhodothermales > JABDKH01 > JAHHLP01. The sequence continues at coordinate 7,430 of JAHHLP010000435.1, read as the reverse complement.
TGGGGTGTGCCGAAGGCCGTAGAATCACTTGAGGTGGGCGGCTTCAAACTGCCTGCCGCCCCGCTCTTCGGTTTTCTCGTGCGCTACGTGTGCCCCGTGGCCATAGCCATTGTCCTGGCGTTCATCATCATCACGGGCAATTACTTCTAGACGTGCTGCGAGGGCGATTCTTAACCGCGGCGGTTCAATCCGTCGCCGCGGTGAGCACCCGAAACCGGCAAGTGCCTCCGTCGTCGTATATTTGTCAACCCGAGTCGGTCGTTGAATTAATCGAGGGTTGCCGCCCTCGCCTGCATTGGATCCTGACTCTGCGTCTCTGACGCTTACGAATCTCATACAGTCCTACCCCGGTCCCTCCCTGGATCCTACGACACTCGCGGTCGAATTCGGGATATTTCTGTTGCTCCTCCTTTCCTCGGCCATATTCTCGGGGTCCGAGGTCGCTCTCTTCTCGCTAGACTGGTCCTCGCGGGAGAAATTGGCGGAGGCGGAGGACCGCGCAAGCGCTCGGGTCTTGAAGCTCCTGGAGCAACCGCGGGAGGTTCTCATCTCGATCCTGATACTGAATACGGCGGTAAACGTCGCCGCCGCCATCATCGCCGCCGTCGTTACGAAGCAGGTTGCGGACTTCTTCGACTGGAACCCGGTACTGACCGTTCTCGGTGAGGTGATCGTTCTCGCGTTTGTGATCCTCGTCGTGGCGGAAATAACACCGAAGTTGCTCGCACGTCGAAGCTCAGTCCGGTTTGCAAGACTCGTTTCGGGCTTTCTCCTTGCTTTGCACCGCGTGCTTTACCCTGCGTCCAAGTCGATAGCAGCCGTCACCAAGACCATGCACGGCCGGTTCACACCGGCGCGACGTCTCTCAGGCGAAGACGTCAAGGCCATGGCGGAGATCGGCGAGGCGCACGGTACGCTGGAAGAAGATGAGCGCGAGTTGATCCATTCGATCGTCGAGTTTGGCGAGACGACCGTACGCGAAGTCATGGTGAGTCGTCTCGACATCGTTGCGCTCGAAGTCTCCCTCAGGCTTGAGGAAGCACTGGACGTGATCCGTGAAAGTGGTCACTCGCGCATGCCGCTGTATGTAGAGCACCTCGACAACATTCTGGGGATCATTCATGCCAAGGACCTCCTGCCCTATCTGTCCACAAATGGGCGCCCGCACCAGGAGGTCAACTGGACCGACATCTCTCGTAAGGCCCTGTTCGTCCCAGCTGGCAAGAAGCTGGATGACCTTCTCAAGGAGTTCCAGGCGCGGAGCACCCACATCGCGATTGTGGTCGACGAATATGGCGGGACGGCAGGACTCGTAACTCTGGAGGATATCCTGGAAGAGATCGTCGGAGACATCCGCGATGAATATGATGATTCCGAGCAGCCCCTCTATGAGCAGATCGCGGAGGGCACATACCGGTTCGATGCGCGGATTGATCTCGACGAGCTTAATGAAGTACTAGAGATCCAACTCGACACGGCGGCCTTCGACTTCGAAACGCTCGGCGGGCTCATTTTGGATCTTTCAGGCACCATTCCCTCGAGTGGCGACGAGCTCCGGTATCATCGGCTGCGGATTGTCGTTCACGAAGTCGACAACCGGCGAATCAAGCTTGCAGACGTTACAGTGCTGGACGAAGACGAGATAGCAGCCGCGGACCCCTCGGAATGACCCAACCGCACTTGAGAAGGCGACTCCAGTCAAAAAGACGGCCTTGCGGGCGACCAAAACTATTCAGGTTCGGGCGGTGCGCTCGTCGGTTTCAGATGTCTGCTGCCGCTTTCGTGGTGGCGTTATCTTTCTCTTCCGCTTCCGGTCAGAATCTGCACCCGGAATTCGAGATCCGAAGCGGATCATCGCTTAGAGCGGGACTGTTGTACGGCTCGCTCGCCGAAGGTGAACTCGCACAGGCACCGAGCACGAACCAGCCTGAGGATCCGTGGATTGCATTTGACAAGGCAGAGCACGTGACCTTTGGTTTTCTGTTCACTTTGGGTACGCAATACGTCCTGGTGAACAAGCTTAGCACGAGAGAACGCAGGGCGCTTCCTTTTTCCGTGGGAGTCGCTGCAACCGCGGGACTCGGCAAGGAACTGTACGACCTAAAGTATGGCTCCGGTTATTTCAGCCGGAGAGATCTTATAGCTGACGCCGCAGGCATCGCGCTTGCCGTCGTCGTAGTTTTACTGTAGACACACCGAACTGGAATCAAGGCATGCGTCAAATCAGAGAGTACTGCGGGGTATTCGGAATCTTCAACTCTCGCGATGCCTCCCGGTCGATCTACTACGGGTTGCATGCTCTCCAGCATCGGGGCCAGGAATCCTGCGGGATCGTCACCTCTACCTACGACGAGAACAAGAAACGCAGGGTGATGCCGGCGCAGCGCGACTTCGGTCTCGTTCTGGACGTCTTTAACGATCCGTCGATTTTCGACACCAAGCTGCTGGGATCGTCGGGAATTGGGCACAACCGCTATTCAACGAGCGGCTCGTCGGCCAACCGTTCCAACATACAACCGTTCGTTGTCAGCTACCGCAACGGCAATCTGGCGCTTGCGCACAACGGCAACCTCTCAAACGCACGCGAACTTCGCCGCGCGTTCAGCGAACGTGGCACACTCTTTCAATCCACCAGTGACAGCGAGCTTATTCTCCATCTGGTTGCACAGAGCCGCCGGAAGAAGCAGGTGGATCAGATTATCGACGCTCTCTCTCAGCTCGAAGGAGCCTTCTCGCTCGCGATGCTGACCGACTCTGAACTGATCGCCGTTCGCGATCCAAGCGGGTTTCGGCCCCTGGCGCTGGGACGCCTCAAGGCAGGCGGAGTGGACGGCGGAGATGCCTATTGCATCGCCAGCGAAACGTGCGCGTTCGATCTCATCGGCGCCGAGTACGTGCGCGACGTGGAGCCCGGTGAGATCCTTGTTATCGATCAGGCGGGTTGTGAGAGTGGTGACTTCAGGTCTTTCACTTTGCCGAGCCGCTACCGCGTCAGCCAGTGCATTTTCGAGTACGTCTACTTCTCGCGGCCTGACTCGAAGATTTTCGGAGAGATGGTCGACAAGGTCCGTCGCAAGATCGGAAAGCAGCTTGCGCACGATGAGCCGGTACCGGTGGTACCTCCGGAAGAGAAGCAGCCGATCGTTATCTCCGTTCCCGACTCATCGAACACGGCGGCGCTCGGCTACGTCTCCGAGTGCCAGAAGATGGGCCACCGCTGCCGATTCGAAATCGGCCTGATCCGCAATCACTACATCGGGCGGACGTTCATCTCACCGGGTCAAAACATGCGCGAACAGAGAGTCCGCTGCAAGTTCAACACCGTGGAGGGCGTCCTCAAGGACAGGATCGTTGTCGTTGTAGACGACTCTGTCGTTCGCGGCACAACGGCCAAGTTCCTCGTGCGGATGCTGAAGGAGGCTGGAGCCCGCGAGGTTCATTTCCGCGTTGCGTCCCCGCCGGTGATTTCGCCCTGCTACTACGGCATGGACTTTCCCAGCCACGAGGAGCTCTTCGTGAACCAGTTCGATGGAGATGTAGACTCGATGCGTGACTGGCTGGGGGTGGAATCGCTGGGCTACCTCTCCGTGGATGGCTTGATGAACGCCGTCGAAACGTCCAGCGGCTCCGAGCACGGCTTCTGCAACGCGTGCTTCACCGCGAACTACCCGGTGCCCGTGGAAGAGGGGGTGACCAAGGAAGAGAACGACTGGTAAGGTGTCCTCCGCCTGTTGCAGGCTTAGGTCTACCCCGAGGCGACCGTAACTCTCTGCTGGATATTGGGGTAGCGGTTCCGATTCATCCCAGATCCGTATTTCTCACGAATCTTGAAGCCGGATTTAATCCTACTTTAGTGAAGATTGAGTGAATATATGATGATCGCGCCTGCGTCAGCCCCTAAACCGTGAAAAAATAAGTTGCAATAGACGATGAATTAATTACCTTCATCGACCGTTCACCGTTCTTAACTAACCCCCCGACTGACATGCGCAATCGTGTAGACCTGGCCATCAGGAATACATCGGTGTGGGCGGGAATTGTAGGGCTGCTGGCCTTTGTAGTTCTACAGCTTCTGTAGCATATCGCCATAATCCGTTAGGCCATATCCGGATTCAGAACCATTAGCAATTTAGCACGGTCGCTCACTCGAGCTTCCGTGCTTTTCTTTTGCACCTACCATACTGCAGGTAGCACTCACGCATCGGAACCGTCATCGCGCTCACCTCTGTCGGACGGTCGGATGCGGCGGGGACTGTAGTTCTCCGGGCGGGCGAACGACTGGCCCTCCTTGAAGCCAAGTAATTCTCGCACGCGGTGCAACGTCAGATCTTCCCATGTTCCATCGGCATGGGCAACCCAGACGATGTCCTTGAAGATGTCGATCTTTCGGACCTGCCCTTGGCCGTGCCCGGTGTTGACGGGCGTATCCAGTTTCGGAAATCTCCGAAGAGCGCTCATATACTGCTCCAGCTCATAGTTGAGGCAACACTTGAGCCGACCGCACTGACCGCTAAGGCGCGCTGGGTTGAGCGGCAGGTTCTGCACCTTGGCCGCGTTGGTCGTCACCGGCTGAAACTCCTGTAGCCAAGTCGAGCAACAGAGCTCTCTCCCGCAAGAGCCTATGCCACCGATGCGCGCAGCCTCGTCACGCGCTCCGATCTGACGCAACTCGACCCTGGTGTGAAACGCCCGAGCGAGGTCTCGCACCAGCTGACGGAAATCGACCCGGTTGTCGGCCGTGAAGTAGAAGGTCACTTTCTTGTGGTCGAACTGCCACTCAACGTCGACCAGCTTCATGGGTAGGTTGCGTCGATCGATGGCCCCGCGGCAGATCAGGAAAGACTCCGCTTCCTTCTCACGGTTCTCGTCTCGCCGGTCAAGATCCGACAGACTCGCCCGGCGGACGATCGTCGGCAGATCCGCAATCTCAGCCTCACCCATGGACCTGAACCGAAGCCGGACCATCTCACCGGTCATGTGCACGATTCCGAAGTCAACACCGCGGTCGGCGTCGACGATCACTTCATCTCCGGTGTGAATGTCGAGCGTTCGATTGTTGCGGTAGAAGCCCTTGCGCCCGCCCTTGAATTCAACCTCAAGTACGTCGTACTCGAGTGGGTCGCCTCCGATGCCGAGGTCATTTAGCCAATCGAAGACATGCATGGCTGGGCACGCCTTGAGACTCCCCGTGCCGCCGGTAGCTGTTGACCCCGTGCCGCAACCACCGCTCGCGCACCCACCGGATGCGCAGCCGCCAGTGCTACAACCGCCGCTTCCACAGCCGCCTGCTGCGGAGCAGGATCCGCAACCCATATCTATCTAAAAGAGTATCGTCTCTGGAAAAGACGCCAACCGGCCCGCTATGCGCCGACAGGCATCGCGTCAACGGCCACAAGCGGCCGATACAGCCCATGTGAGCGCTCGCCACGTATGCAACGGCGCAGCTCATTGAAGAGAGTAAGCATAAGAACGCCCAAATGCACGTTCCGCTGGATGAGTTCAATAGCCTCCTCGACAACCTCAATCATGGACTCAACGTCGGCCCTTGGAACTCCGTTGACGAATTTGATGATGGCTTGAGCTTCATCTACGTTCACCAAGACGTCGGTAGCTCCGACGTTTCGGTACAGCAGGATGTCTCTGAGCCAACTGAGAACGAGGAAGAGGAAGTTCTTAACACGCTCCCTGCCCGAAGCGCTCGTCTCAGCAGCCACGTCAGCAAGGGTGTCGAGTTCGGACGGGTTACCGGATCGAGCCTTCCAGATGAGTCGAAAAAGAGAGATCACAGCCTGCCGCTGCGCCATCAGGTCCACATTGGACGCCAGCGACAGTGCTCGGCTGTACGAGCCGTCCGCCATACGAGCGATGATCTCGGCCCGGGCCTCATCTGCCACGTCTCCATCCACCAGGCGCCCGGCAATCCTCTCTGCGGGTAGCAAGGAGAACCGGATGCGCTGGCACCGCGACAGAATCGTTGGCAGGACGCGCTCGGTCCTCTCCGTCGTCAGAATAAACACCGTCTGCGGCGCCGGCTCCTCCAGTAGTTTCAGAAAAGCATTGGCGGAGGTCTTGTTGAACAGATCGACGTCTGTGATTATTGCAATCTTGTAGCGCCCCTCGACAGGTTTGAAGCTCATCGGACGGTACAGGTCGGAATACACCCTGTCGATGTGATAGCCCGCCTGCTTGTTCGAGGTTTTGTCAGGATCCTCGAGCGACGGCCTCCGCGCAAAGTCGACCACCGCATATGGATCCTCGAACGCCAGCTGAGTTCGCTTCGCAACCTCGTCGGTCGCGACATCCTTGGGCTGCGGCATGAGAAAATGGAGATCAGCATGTACGCCGTGCCCGGTCTTGTGGCACGCGGAACACTTGCCACAGGGCGAATCACCACCCGATTCACAGAGCAGCGTCTTCGCGAACTCCAGAGCTACCGCCCGCTTGCCCACGCCGTCCGGACCGTGAAAGAGATACGCGTGCGCGACCCGGTCGGATTGAATCGCGCTTCGCAGCGACCCAACGACGCGTTCCTGATCGATGATGGAAGACCAACCCATGCCTCCAAGTTGGAGGATATCGGGGTAAAATCCAAGGGCGTCCCTTTCCTCCGGTGGCGTCGGCTTACCACAACCCAGTACGGACGGAACTTTGGCCACAATTCGGTATTTTACGCGACCGCTTCAGCGAAGCCGCTGAAAACACGGCGCGGTAGCTCAGGAGGTCAGAGCGACGGATTCATAACCCGTAGGTCGGCGGTTCAAGTCCGCCTCGCGCCACTCTCGCTTTTTCCTCCCGGCGAATCCGCCTGGACTTCCACCGTGTCGATCTCGAACTTTCGCAGCAAGCGATAAACGGTGGACCGCGTCACGCCCAATGACTTCGCGGTTCGAAGAATGTTGCCGTCACAAATCGCATAGGCGTGCTCGACTGCCATTCTCTTCGCGTCGTCCAGGGTCATAATGTCGCGATTGCCTCCGGTTAGGTACTGGAAGTCCCTCGGTTTCATCTCGTGCTTCAAGCGCAAGATCTCTTCCCTGAGATGTGTTCGCTCTTCAATGTGACCGACGATGATGTCCATCTTGACGAAATCGTCCTGCCCCTTGATCAGGTAGTCGAGAGCGCCAAGCTTGATAGCCGCAAGAGCGATTTGCATGGAGGATCGGGCCGACAACATTACTACCGATGTCTGCGGGCTGCGCGCTTTGATGCGCCGAAGGGTCTCCAGCCCGTCCAACTCCGGCATCAGAACGTCGAGAAGCACGAGGTCCGGCTCGTCGTCCAAATGTTCGAGCACCGCCGTACCGCTCTCAAAGCTCGCAACCCGAGCCGTCAACCAACCTGATAGGTGTATCTCAATGAGCTGACGATAGTCGGGGTCATCGTCGACGACAAAGATGAGAACTGACATGAATCTGTGATCTGGCGACAAC
>JAHHLP010000432.1 GCA_018679295.1 Rhodothermia bacterium | reverse complement strand
ATGCTGTCCGATGACCAATACGCGGCCCCCAACCTCCGCTGGAATGTCGTCCGTACGGCGCGCGGACCTTCAGCAAGACGACAAAGGCGACCAACCCGAGAAGAACCCACGCGGCCAACACGCTGTCGAAAGGGGAGAGGCTCACGGAGAGGACTCCATGTTGGCTGCTCCCGCCCTCGTCGCATCCTCTTTTGGTTGATTGGACTTATCGAATCCATACCGATCGAATACGTCCGGGATGGCGTCGACAATATCGTCAGATGTGAGACCGAAGTCGCGCAGGTCGTAGTGATGGCCACTTCGATAGGACGACTCCGACCTGGTTGCCGCGTCAAGCACTTGCTCGAACCCGGGGCTTATGTCAAGCCGAAAATGGTCGTACACATATTCGATCGTCGTACGTGGGTCCGCCACAAGCTCGTCGTACGCGATCTCGCACACCCGCTCAGGCGGAAGATCGTCGAGGAACAGCATGCGATACCGGTAGTAGCCGGCAAACAGACTGGCAAGCTGTCGATAGACCCTCGGGTCATCCGCGACTTGCGGAACGAGCCGCTCCCACGACGCTCGATACATGCTAAGAAGAGACGCCAGCGCGTCAAGAGGGTGCCGCAGGATGTGGATGATTCTCATATCGGGAACGACATCCAGCGTCGCGGCAAGTCTGCCCGTCGTGGCCGTGCTCTTTACCAAAAGGGTTTGGCTAGATGAACCGTATAGCTGCCGGCGAAGGCTTGACACGTAATATCGCATAAGCCTCTCCCTTTGCTTTGGGGGAAGCCGATCTGCATACGATACCGAGCCGATCTCATCGAAGAATGGAAAGAGCAGTGCCAGCACCGGCGACATCGCCGCATATACGAACAGCTGCTCGTCTTCTTCAACGTCGAAAAGCCCGGTGCTGTGGATATTCGTCCATCCGCTGAAGGACTTGCCAACAAGCTTGTCAACGACTTTTCGAAGAGGCCGACCAAGGCGTCTATCGGCGCTACCGACAAGACGGATGAGCCTCCGCAGGCTAATCGCAGGGAACACGCTTTCGTACAGGCGCGCCGTGATGAACTGGTCGTCCTCCGCGAGCAGTCGATGAAGCAGCGTAGTTCCGCTTCGCGGGTTTCCCAGGATAAAGACGGGCGAACGGACCTCGACGTGACGATGGTCAGGGTAGATAACGTGATCCAACACGCGAAACGCTGCAACCGTGCCTCGCAGAAGACAAAACGCTGTTGTCAGCGATGCGACCCAAGCCAGATGCTTTGGGTGGCGGTGACGATCGGACAGGCTTTCAGCGAGACAGGCGCGCAATGTTGGCCCATGCAAATACATGCCAACGTGGGCTCTTGGAATGGAATTCGGTTTACTCCCGCACAAGGGCTTTCTTCCCCGCAACAGGAGTCTACTACCAACTTACCTAAAAAGAATGTGTGAGACGCAGTAAGGCCAATCTTCCGATTTCCGGCACGTCCACGAACTCCTGATGCTCGTTGTTAAGGAGATTCTGCACCGTCACCGTAAGCTGCGTACCGGCTGAAAAAGGAACGCGATAGTGAAAACTCAAATCCAGAAGTGTGTAGGCGTCGACCGAACCGATGTAGACGTCCGACCGCACCGGAAATCCACCCACATATCTAACCCGTAGTTCAGTCGAGAACTCTCGCGCAGGTGCCGTATACCGCAAAAGCCCTGATGCCTTATGGCGAGGCGCGTTCAATGCAATGTCGTCGACACCGTCCACGTCACGGAACAGGTTGTCGGAAACGTGGGAGTACGATCCGCCGAACGTCCATCGAGGCGAGGCGAAGTAGGAGAAATGCAGGTCACAGCCGTACAGCGTGATGTCACCGAAGTTGCGACGGACAAGCAGGACAGCCGTGGGATCGAAGGATTCTTCGGGGCTAACAGTACCGAAAGGAACCGAGCCTGCCAATCCCGTGCTGACCAGAAAGCTGAGTTCGTTTGCGGGCGAGCCGTCGCCATTCCCAAGACCCGGTATCTCGTCGAGGGGCATCAGGTCGCTCAGTGCCGCTGCGTTCGAAGGATCGGCGAGAACGGATGCGAGTCGTTGATTCAGAAAGAACTGGAGGGCCGCGGTGTCGATAAAAACATTGGGGGTTCCGACCTGAAATGGGCCTACAAAGTTGTCCACGTTCGAACGATAGAGATCAACGCCGACAACGAGCCGATCGCCGATGACACCCTTGTAGCCAAACTCCACCGTCTCTGTTCGGATGATTTTGAGC
>JAHHLP010000589.1 GCA_018679295.1 Rhodothermia bacterium | reverse complement strand
CTTCAACGTGCTTCAGCGGCTTGGCGCGCAGGTCAATGCCACAACATGGTTCGATCGAACCAACTACTATGAGTCGATTCCCAGCACCCACCTCTCCCTCGCGATCGAGATCGAGGCCGACCGGATGAGGGGGGCCCTGCTGCGAGAGAGCGATGTCGCATCAGAAAAGACGGTCATACTAAACGAACTGGACCGTGGAGAGAACGAGCCTGTTCGGAAGCTCTTTCATTCGGTGTGGAGCAGCGCTTTTGTCGCGCATCCGTACCACCACCCAACAATTGGTTGGCGATCGGACGTCGAAAACACTTCGGCGGATGCACTAAGGAATTTCTACGATACCTACTACTGGCCAAACAACGCGGCGGCCAGTGTTATTGGTGCCTTCGATCCAATGGACGCGCTGTCACTTGTTGCGACCCACTTTGGATCTATAGAGCCGTCGCCGTCCGAAATTCCGGAAGTGTACACCGTCGAGCCGGTGCAGCGAGGAGAGAGACGAGTCGTCGTGCGTCAGGAGGGTCAGCTCGGCTCGGTCATGCTTGCCTTCAAGCAACCTCCTGCGCACCATGACGATGTCGTTGCTCTCGACCTGTTGTCGGTAGTGCTCGCCCTCGGGAAGAGCAGCCGGCTGTACCGAAAGCTGATCGACGCCGGGAAGGCCACGCACGTGTTCTCATCGGCATCTTTCTTGCGTGACCCCGGACTCTTCTATGTGTTCGCCATGCTGTCACCCGGCGTTGATGCGGAGGTCGTGGAGGACCTCATCTGGAGTGAACTGTCCGCTGTTGCATCGGAGGGTGTGAAGCAGTCCGAGCTTGACCGGGCACTCAACCAGCTGACGGCGCAGCAGGCGTACGGACGAGACGGATCGTTTGCGATCGCATCGCAGCTGAATGAAGCGATCGCGGCGGGCGACTGGAAGCTGTACGCGAGGGCGCTGGATCGCGCTCGTGCCGTGTCGGTTGCGGATGTACAGCGTGTTGCCGCGCTGTATTGCACACGCGATCAAATGACATCGGGCTACTATCTGCCGTACGGCCCGGGTGTTTCGACGAATGGACAGCCAGCTAAAGAACCCGCCGCATGAAGCGCTACTCTGACAAGATCATAGAACAGGGCACGGATTCGTGCAGGGTCTACGCGCTACCTACGGCGGCGCCAGGGATCGTGACGTTCAGGGGCTCGCTGCTTACCCTTCCAGACCTGAGGGCTGACCAGGATCTCGTACAGGACGTCGTGGCGTCCGTACTCGACAAGGGAACGCGTGGCCGGGATCAGTTTGAGATCGCCGAGTTGTTGGACAATCTCGGCGCGCAAATCAGCTTCTACAGTAGCGGTCTACGGGTCGGTTTCCGCGGCAAGTGCCTAAGCAAGGACATTGAGCCGGTCATGACCCTTGTCGCCGAACAACTCCGCGAGCCGGCCCTCGAGGATGTCGAGGTTGAAAAGGCGCGGACACGCCTGATCGCGTCGGCGCAGCGTAGCCTTGAAAGTACTTCCGATCAGGCTTCCAGTGCTCTTAGCCGCGAAATCTTTCCATCTGACCATCCGAATTACTCGATGGCGCCGGCCGACGTAATCAGCTTCTTCGAGTCGGTCGATGGAGAACAGTCCCGACGGTTTCACGATGTCCACTTTGGATCGCGGACGTTAAACACGGTATTCGTCGGAGACGTGGACAGCGATGCGCTGAATGAGATCGTCCCGGCACTGTTCAATGATTGGGATGTTGACGACAGGCAAGAGATGTTCAGTGCAGGGCACCGTGCGCCGTCCGGCGGCTTGTCGTTCGTCTCTATGCCGGACAAGCCGAACGCCCATGTGAGCCTTGGCCATGGACTGGATATCAGGAGGGAGGACCCGCGGTTCGTACCTCTCTACATTGCGAACTACGTGCTCGGGGGCAACTTCTCCGCCAGGTTAATGTCCCGTGTCCGCGATGAGCTTGGGCTCACGTATGGCATCCATTCTTCGATCGCCGATGTTACGCCGGAGTACGACGGGCTATGGGAGGTGGGCGTCACCTTGTCGACGGAGAACCTGGAGGACGGCATAGAGGCAACGCGAAGTGAACTGCAGCGCTTCGTGGACGACGGAATCACGGAGGAGGAGCTGGACGAGAAGAAGACGACTATCACCGGGTCGTTTCTCGTCGGTCTAGCCACGACCGGTGGACTGGCTCGTGCACTGTTAGGCAACGTTGAGCGCCGGCTTGGCGTCGACTACCTCGATCGATTTCCGAAAGAAGTCATGGCCTGTACTCTCGATGACGCGAACGAGGCGGTGAGACAGCTGCTTCGTCCGAACAAATTGCACGTGGCGGTTGCGGGCGCGCGCAGTCCGGAACTCATTCCCGAATCGGAGTAGGGAGAGGCTTGGGTCTGACGTGCAGCGGACGGACTCACGGCACTGGATGCAGCCCGGCTCGTCGCGGCCCAAGGAGTAGGTTGAAGTCTGCTCAAAGCGTGTAGCAACAGGCAAGCAACTACAGCCTAGCGCTGCGGCATCATCACTGCAAGGATCAGATATACGATCAGTCCTGGAAAGGCCGCCGACAACAGGCTCAGCAGGACATAGCCCACTCTGACAAGCGTCGAATCGAGTCCGAAGTAATCGGCGATTCCGCCACAAACGCCCGCGACCATCTTATCGGACGACGAGCGCACTAGCTTTCTGGAGGTGTTCATTCGATCAGGGGCTTCGGATGCGAGGGAATTCGCGGCTTACTTGTCCTTCAGGATGGTAATCCGCTCCTCAACTGTGGGCGACTTGGGGTTTGGCATCACCATGGCCAGTATGAGGTAGGCTATCAGGAACGGTCCTTGTGTCGCAATGGTGCCGATCACAAAGGCGATTCTTACCAGCGTAGGATCGATCCCGAAGTAGGAGGCGATGCCGGCGCAGACGCCAAAAATCTTCTTGTCTCGCGACTTCTCGAGTCGTCTCTTTGTCGACTTGGCTGTCGCGGGTTCCAGCGGTTCAAGAACGACCTTTTTCTTGCCCTGCTTGGTCTCGACCGATTTCTTGACACGCTTCTTCCTTTTGGCCGGGCGCCATGAGAGGATGCCAAAGCCAAGCAAGATTATGAGAACGCCGGCAATCCATGGAAGCATGCTGGCGAGGATACTGAGGTCGAATCCGCTCCAGAGGCCGGCCTGCTGAAAGATGTAGGCGACGCCGACCATAATGATGGAGAGGCCGGCAATAGTCGGAAGATTGAAGATGCCTTTCGACGGCTTTTCTTCTTCCTCAAAAAGGAATTCCTCGAGCTCCTCTTCCGAGAGGTTGTCAAGGTCAAACGTGTCCTCAGAATCGTATAGGTAGTCGTTTGACTCCTGTGGAGTGGCCTGCCTGGTTCGTGTCTTCATGTAGTCGGCTCTAGGGTTCGGGCCAATTTACGCTCGCGCCCGCAGGAGGTTACAGTTTCGACTCGCTTGAGTTCGGTCGCAATATTGACGACTCGGTAACTATGATGTCTACCGGGCGGTCGTGTTCCTCTGTCGGCAGTGAATCGTGCAGCAGTGAGTCGTAGCAAGGGCAAACCGCTACTGCCGTCGATTCGGCGAGAATCTCGTCGTAATAGCCAAAGCCGAAGCCCAATCTGAAGCCACGCCGATCGCAAGCAAGGGCCGGCACGATGATCACGTCGATCCCCGCGACGTCGGCTGGCTGGCACTCGAGCGGTTCACGAATGCCCCATTGATTCTGACGGAGTTCCGTCGTGGGTGTCAGGCGGCAGTGTTTGAGTCGTGGCTTCCCTTTCGTGCCCTCTGCGGTGCCCTTTGCTACCGATCCGGGGGCGGTGCCCTTCGAGAAGCTCGTCACAACGGGCACGGCTACTTCCACATTTCGGTTCAGGAGATCGTTTATGAGAGGCTCGATATCCAACTCCGCCACGGCAGTCATGGGAAGAAACGTGTGGACCGAACGTGCATCGGCAACCTCTTGAAGGTCACGAAGGTTGCGGACAACGGAGCTTGAGGCTCGGGAATAATCGGATGCCGACAGAGACCGCCGAAAGGCACTAGCGTTCGCTCGGAGTAGGCGTTTCTTCTCGATTGCGGTCATCTACGTGAGTCGTTTGCCGGGTTGCTTCCGATACATCTTGCGG
>JAHHLP010000586.1 GCA_018679295.1 Rhodothermia bacterium | reverse complement strand
CTAATCGCGAGAGTCGAGGCCAAAACTCGCGCACTATGCTCAACTGAGGAAGCAGTAACGTGCCTTATCGACGAGCGGGAGGAATACCTGCTCGATTACCACAGTGAATCGTCGCTGCGATTGCTCAAACCGAATGGAGGGGATTGACTGAGGGATGGCGTTCCGGACGGCCACCCCCAACGCCCCACCCACGAAAACGGCTGGAAGAAAGGACACGAATGAAATGGCAGCACCGATCACAGGTCAGGGGAGAGTACCACGGAGACCTCAGTCGTCGTAAAGGTCGTTCGTCCAGTGGGGCGCTCCACCTTGACTACGACTCCAACCCTCCGTGTCAAACAGGCGGTTACCTGTGACCGGTAGACTGCCGGCGGCACGGGACGATAACCAATCGGCAGTTAGAGGAGTTCATATGAACACTCGAACATCTAAGCAAAAGCTCACGTATGAGCAGCGTCTATCGGGCGATCTCCAAGAGATCCTGGCCGATAACGGTATCGATGCGTCAACGCATCCCGATCGCTACGCCAATCTCGTGCGTGGTCTCTCGGCGTACGTCAAAGAGGAGACCAGGCGCAGTTTCGTCAATGGTCGAAACTCCACGGGCGCCAATCGGGAAGATCCGAAAGCGCGCCACGAGAGTCGCTTCCAGTACCTGGGCAAGCCGAGCGCTTATCGCGCCGGCAAGCTCGGACCGAGAAAGCAGCACTAGTGTCCTGCTACCCGTCGTGCGTAGTTCGCGACGGGTGTCGGAGGCAGTAGAACGACGAACGAGCGAAGTCCTTCCTTCCGTTGGTAGTCGTCGCGGCCAAGCCCCCCGCGACTTGACGGATTCTGGGGCTCATGTAAAGTGCCCGTGCATTTCATCGTACTGGCACAACAACAGGAGGTTATTACGATGAGTGGTTTGAATAAATGTCAGTTGATCGGGAATCTGGGGGCCGATCCAACATTACGACACACACCGAGTGGAACCCCCGTCGCGAATTTCAACATCGCGACGTCGATCGAGCTCAAGAACAAGAGTGGTGACAAGGAAACGCGTACGGAGTGGCATCGCGTTGTCGCCTGGGAGCGACTTGCTGAAGTCTGCAGCGAACATCTGAAGAAAGGCAAACAGGTGTACATCGAGGGTCGGCTGCAAACACGAAAGTGGCAGGATCAGTCCGGTAATGATCGGTATACGACGGAGGTTGTCGCATACAACATGATCATGCTGGGCAAGGCCACCGATGTTCCAGCCGATGCACCGGAATCACCATCTCCGGTCCCGGCAGGAGCCGATGATGACGATTTGCCATTCTAGGAGGGATCCACGTGGGTTGAAATAGCCCACGTTTTTATTGGGCGAAGCAAATCCTGCCCCGGCACCCACCGCAAGCGGGGCGGGTTTGCGACGTGACGAGGCCCGAGGCGACGTTGTTGGCGAAACAAATGGAACAGCGCTTCTTAAATATTGAGCAGGCTGCCGAGTATCTCGGTTTCTCGGTTCACACTCTGTACGGATGGACGAGCCAGCGCCGAATCCCGTTTGTGAAGATCGGCGGACGTGTCCGCTTTGATAAACAGAAGCTGGACAAGTGGATCGAACAATTTGAACTGGAGGCCGCGGCGAATCCTGAATCTCTGAGGCGCCGCGCGAGATAGGGGATTGAGCTTCTGAGGTTTTCCGTAGCTGTGGTAGATTAGGAAATCAAGCGAAAGGAGGTAGTCCCATGGGACTTTTTAAGCGCGGGCGCATTTGGTGGGTCGCGTACTGGCATGGTGGCCAGCGCATCCGTGAGTCCGCTGGTACAACGAGCAAAAAGCGAGCTCAGCAGCTGCTCGCAAAGCGCGAAGCCGAGGTGTTTGAAGGCAGGTTTAATCTGTCATCAGCAAAGAGCAGTCCGCGGTTTTCTGATTTCGCTGAAGAGTACCTCAAAGAGTATTCGAAGGTGAACAAGCAACCGTCGACGTATGCGCGGGATGTGACGTTGGTTGGACATTTGACGTCCTTCTTCGGCAAGTATCGGCTGAATGACATCAAGC
>JAHHLP010000024.1 GCA_018679295.1 Rhodothermia bacterium | reverse complement strand
GTGCCACGGCGATCGACGCCGCGGAGAATCTTCTTCGCATCTGAAGCCTCAAGGGCGGCCTCACCAGGCATTCCCTCAGGTACGGGATTCAATGAAGGGTATCAATCCACTAGTCGCGTCGCTGTAGGCGTATCCTGCTGGAACGGGCAGTACGATTCCCGACGGGCAGCCACCGAATCCCTCGTGGTGCTGCGACAATCTACAGATACTGACGCCGAGACGCCCGAAATTCACCGATTCACCTTGACTAGCAGGACGCTGTGGGTCGAGCCCGCTAGGTGGACTCTGCCAACATACGGGCCTGAGGGAAGGCCCCCCAGCTCAATCTGCAAGGCCTGGCGCCCGATTGAACTGACATACGTAGTGGCTTCATGCCGGAGCCGCCCCGTCAAGTCATATATCCGAATCTGTACGGGTCCCGGCCGCCGGATGTTGATCTCGACGTTAGTCCCACCGCTGAAGGGATTCGGATAGGAGCTGAGGAGGCCACGACCGTTTGTCGCCCGTGGTTCTTCGGATGAGAGGCCGACGAGTATCATCACGTCTACGTCGTCTACGTCGGCGTCCGCGACGACTATGCTCTTCACCGAATTGTCCAAAGCTCGATAAAATTCCAGTTCCGGCAGCCGCGGAAAGGTTGGTTCGATTACTCCGTTCTCGTTTATGTCGGTTATCACGGCCGGCCAGTATACTCCATTGCGCACGCCGGATATCGAAAAGCGGTAGTCGTTGTTGGCGTCCACAATAGCCGCTCCGATAGGTTTCCCCCCGTTTGTCGGCAGCTGGTCGTAGATCAGCGCCGTCAGGGTGCGGAACTGTCCACATCGAAGGCGCTTCACAAGGGCCACAGCGGCCGCAGTGCCGCGAACCGCCCACGAGCCTCTGGACTGGGCGGTTGTGTAGTTGATGACACCGGGCGCGCACAGGAGCGTGTCGGTTTTGGTCCGGGCGCCCGTGAGTATCCACAGGTAGTCGGTGTCGGGAGTATGACGGACATCGAACAGCACCGTTGTGAGGTCGGCGGAGTAGTGGACCCGCTCGATCACTATCGAGTCTGGCGGACTGACTGCAAACAGCTCGACGGGTAGTCCGCCGGGATAGCGATACGACGTGTCGATGGCCGTTGAGAATTCAAAGGCGATCGTGCTTTCGAGGAGAACCGCGCTACTGCCTTCGGCTGGGGTCGTCGAGACAACGGTTAGGTCCTGTGCGTAGGTTATTCCTTTAGTCGTCGTGAACAGGAGAAGTGCAAAGAGGATCGGAATGGGGCGTACGCGGCGAAGTCGGAAGTCGTCTATCACGGAACGAAACGGCGATTGGTGTTCAGAGGCGACTTTAAGTCTTTCCTGCAAGTAACGACGGACGCGAGTTCGTCCGCAAGGCCTTCTGCCGAAAGCCGTACCCGCCGGATGTGAGGCGAGCTATTAGTTTCGGGCGGACTCCGGACAGTTGATAAATCGGGTTTAAATGCGTTTTTTGGTTATGTGACTGTTTCAGAATCCCGTTCACGGGGCCTGTCGCCGGCATTCCCGCGGCGATGCTTATCCCGGCCGCCCGTGGCGCGAGTGAATGCAGGATCCCATCACTACAAGACCCCCTAATAGGCCATTCGTATGAAACGGAGCGCTACTGCAACAAGAACGTCTTTCTACTGTCTCGCCGTCGCTGCCGCCACGTTCCTGTGTGTCGCAGCCGGAGTGCCGGCTGACGCTTTGGGTCAAATCCGTGTCCAGGCGATACATAACGCGCCCTACGCGGAGGCGGCGGTTGTCGACGTTTATCTGGCTGGACAGCTTGCAGCGGACGACTTCGAGTTCCGCACGGCGAGCGAGTTCGTCGAGCTGCCGCCATTCATTCCACCAGGGTCAACGCTGAACGTGGATGTCACGGACGCCGCCGCCACGGACAATAGCGCTCCGATCTACAGCGAGCAGATAACCTTTCCAGCGGGGTCGACCATCATCGTGGCTGTTGGTGATCCGCTAAACCGTGCAGGCAACCCGCCGTTCGACCTGATCCCGATCCCGGCAATCGAGTCGGGCCAGACGGCTGGAAGCCTGAGCGCCTTGTTCGTCCATGGGTCTCCGGACGCGCCGGCCATCGACCTCGTCGATCGCAAGTCGGGAGCAAAGCTGGCCGACGACCTCTCTCACGGTACGTTTACTCCTTCTTACGTGGACGTGGCTGCTATGTCCTACGCGCTGGGGGTTTCACCAGCAGATGACACTGATGAATCCTTGCTGGCGAAGTTCCTTGCCTTCGACGCCTCGTTGGCGGACAGCGCGATAGTTGTGCTCGCCTCCGGATTTGTCGATCAAGAGCCGTCGATCAAGTTTCTCGCGGTCCTGCCGGACGGCAGCGAGTCTTTCGTGGCGGAGGTAATCGATGTTTATGACGCCAGATTCGGCCCCGATACGCTCGCGAACTTTGCCGTTGAGGGAATCGTAACGCGGGCCAGAGGCCGGATCACGTATGTGCAGCAGGACTCTGCGGCAGTGGCAGTTTTTCAAACCAGCGGGGCAGTGCGAGACGCAGTCGAGGCAGGCGACATTGCCATGGGCGATACGCTGATTGTCTCCGGCGATCGAAGCGACTTCAGCAGCCTTCAGCAGATTTCCCCGTCAAACTTCGTCGTGCTGTCACGGGGCCACACGCTGCCGGAACCGCAGGTCGTTGACCTTGCGGAGCTGGCAGCGAACGGCGAGAACTACGAAAGCGAATTGATCCGTGTGACCGGGCTGATCATCGACCCGGCGGGGGATGCTACTTTCAATACTTCGACGACCTATGATATCACGGACGCCTCCGATCAGTCCAACGCAGTATCCCTTCGGACACCGAGTAGCAGCGATACGGATATTGGTGGGGTGCCAATTCCGTCTCTGTCGACGTTCGAAGGCGTGGTCGGACAGTTCAGCTCGACTGATCCGGCCGTGGGTTATCAGCTCGCACCTATTGAGGCGACCGACATCGAGGCGCAGCCGAATGTCGGGATTGAGGATAATTCAGAACTGCCGGCAGACTTCGCACTGCTGGATGCCTACCCCAACCCATTCAATCCGACCACGACAATTTCGTTCGAGCTTCCCACGGCGGCCGAGGTTCTGCTACAGGTGTTTGATGTTCTCGGCAAGCAGGTCCGCGTACTCGAATCTGGTTCACTGCCTGCTGGTCGACACGAGGTAACCTTCGATGCGGACGGGTTGTCGAGTGGCATCTATATGTTCCGCCTGGAATCCGGCGACTTCCTGGCAGCGAAGACTGTCGTGCTGATGAAGTAGCGGGTCCGCGCGCGCGTCGAGACACCGGTTGAGCGGCCGGGGCTGCGGGGTGGGAATGCGTGCCGTGAAGTAGGCCGGCCGTGGCGAGTGCGTTTTGATCAACTCGTTGCGATCAATCCGCTGTGATCAACCCGCTGTGATCAACCCGCTGTGATCAATCGGTGCTTATCATCACGTGTGCCCACGGAAGACCGGAGAACATCAGCCATGGGGCACCGTTAGCCGGCGCCGTAGCCAAGCCGGTTTCCTCTGCGGTAGCATACGGCATATAGATCACGTGGAGCCCGCGGGACTCCTCGATCTGGCCGGTCTCCGCGTTGTACGTCTTACCGGTCCGGGAGTACAGCGCGGCGGGGTGGTCCGGAAATACGAGCGCTCCGTTCTCGATTTCCTCACGTCGAATACGCGCGACTTCGTCGCGCTCCTTACCCTCCGTTCTCAGTTCCCTGCCACGTGACATGAACGGCTCGAGAGACTCGTGGTAGCACGCAACGTGATAGTTCTCATCTCCCGGCTTATCGGCGAGACAGATCATATCGTTCGTGCCCTCGCGGAGCTCTACCAGTCGGTCCGGCGCGGCGGCGCGAAATCCCAGAACTGCTGCTCCCTCTCTCATGTCTTCGGGCAATGGCAGCACGGCGCCCGAAATCTGCATTCGATCCGCTTCCGACTGTCCGCAGGCGAGTTGAGTCGTTGACGCCAACAGGAGAGAGAGCAAAAGGCCTTTGTTATACATCTTGACGTCCTGGTCTTGTGTTCAACTGAAATACGCAGGTCAGGGCGGGTTTCTTGGCCAAATATAGGCTGTGCCGGTCATCAACCCGCATCGAAAGGTGGACTCCAACTGGCCTGCTGGTCGCCAGCCGTGCGTCAGACCTTCACTCAAGGTCGATTTCAAGTAAAATATTCGTATATATGCGGTCGGTGGGATGACGTATCAGGGATCATGTTATGGCCGATAAAAATGGAAAGACCGCGCCACGCAAGCGGCGCGCGTCTTCCTCACGCTCCGACGACTCTATTGCCATCTCTGAGCTGCAGGGTGGTTCGCGGATAGAGAAGATTCGCGACCTGATTTTCGGAGCGGAGATGGAAGCGTACGCGCGGGAGTTCGACCGCCTGGAAGAAATTGTTCGAGGCGGGAACGAGCAGATCCGCACCGAGATGAACGAGCGTGTCAAGTCGCTGGAAGCAGTTCTCGTTAAGGAGGTGGCGGGCCTGCAGGAGAAGATGTCTGAGGAGAAGGAGGCTCGGAACCATGGCCAAGCTGCTCTCCGCGCCGACTTCGAAGAAGCCGTTCAGGATGTCCACAAGAAACTGAAGGACGCACGGAGTGAGACGGCGGACGGCGCACAAGCTCTTTCCGATCAGATTCGCGAAGAGGCGGCGCGTCTCCAGAAATCGCTCGACGAGAAGACCGCTGAACTGAGTAGAGCCGTGGATGCCGCGCTTAGTGAGCTCCGAATGTCCAAGGTGGATCGGCAATCACTGGCTGAGACCCTCACCAACCTCGCCAGCCGGTTGGCGAATGACGACGACAACCTCGAAGACGGGTAGGCTACCCGAGCGCTTCGAGTTACTGGAGGGTTCATTCGTCATGAAATCAGCACTTCACGATAACGGTGGTGGGCCGCGGGATGACGCTGTCACCGAACTACGCAACCTGATCGTAGGTCCGGAGCAGGCGGAGATCAAGCGACTGGCGCGCAAGATCGAGGAGCGAAAGTTTCTTGCCGAGGACGCAGCCAACGTGATCACCGAGGCGGTGGAACTACGGCAGGGCCGGGACGACTCACTATCGGACGTGCTCGCCCCGACAGTCGAGTCAACCCTTTACAAATCCGTTAGCAGAGACCCGCAAACGTTAGCGGACGCGTTGTTTCCGATATTCGGCCCGGCGATTCGCCGAGCGGTGGCTTCGGCCATGCGGGGTGCCGTCCAGAACATGAACCAGACCATGGATAGCTTCGTCACCGCCAAGGGTTTGCGGTGGCGCATGGAAGCATGGCGGAGCGGGCGGTCGTATGGCGAGATCGTAATGAAGCACTCCCTGCTGTATCAAATAGAGCAGGTCTTTCTGATACAGCGCGAGTCGGGTCTCGTCATCGGTCATGTCGCTGCCGATCAGGCGATCACCAGGGACGCCGATCTCGTGTCCTCGATGCTGACAGCTATCGGTTCGTTTGTGCACGACTCGTTTGAGGTCGGCGACGAGGACCAACTCGAGACGCTTGAGGTGGGCGACGTGTCGGTTTGGATCGAGCCCGGTCCATACGCTTTTCTCGCATGCGTGATACGGGGTACTCCCCCGTCCGACGTTCGCGACATCATGCAGGACTCTCTTGCGGAGATTCACCTGACGCACGGGGCGGACTTGTCCACCATGGAGGAGGAGACCGCCGACAACTTCATCCGGAGGAAGTTGGAGACGTGTCTGATGGCTGAGTTTCGCGAGAGTGAACGGCCCGTGCTTTCGCGTGCTACGATCGTCGTGATTGCGCTCCTGATCTTGCTTGTCGGCGTGTGGGCCTTTGTCAAGATGCGCGATAACAGTCGGTGGTCAGACTACGTCGAGTTGCTTCGCTCTCAAGAGGGTCTGGTGGTTCT
>JAHHLP010000126.1 GCA_018679295.1 Rhodothermia bacterium | reverse complement strand
AGGTATGCACTGTGCAGATTGTGATGCGCGATGACCTGGCGGTTCCCCGACTCTACTACGTCTACAACCAGCGCGTTGAGATCCGCGACTGACAACGCGTCGACATCAATTCCCAACAGCCTGTGTCGTGTGGCGTTATCCATCAATCGCTACCCGTTCGCGGATGAAGTCTGTCAGGTCATTGACGCGTGATGCCCAGCTATGTGACTTCACGATGGTTGCGCGCGCCGCCTCACCTAGTGCAGCCAGCTCTGCGCGCCTATCCATTGATTCGCAAATTGCATCCTTCAAACCGCGTCTGTCGCCGGGCTTGAACATGAATCCGCTTCCGCTTGCCGCCACCAAGCTTTGGGCATCCGCATAGGCCGCTGCAACTACGGGAGTTTTCAGCGACATGTATTCGTACAGCTTTAGTGGTGACATGTACATCCCCGCACCGCGAACATCCTCCGGACCCGAGTATCCAACATCCATTCCACAGATATGCTCACATACTCCCTGCACGTCGAGCCTTCCCGTGAAGACAACCCTGTCGGCGAGTCCCAGATCCGCGGCGTGCTTGCGAAGCCTCTCCTTCTCACCGCCATCGCCAACGAATACGAGTCCGATTTCACGATCCTCGTCCTTCAGTTCGGCGACAACTTCCAGCAAAGTGTCGAGCCTCTGCCAAGGTGCCAGATTACCGACAAAGCCGATCGTGAACCGGTCGGAGTATCTTCTTCCGCTGTAGTGAGCAGGGTCGAAGAGTCCCGTATCCACGCCATTCGGCATAACAAATACTTTCTCCTCGCGCACACCGTGGGAAGTGACGATATCCTTCAGCACGCCGCTGATCACCACCAGGACGTCGCACTTTCGATAGGCTCGAAGTTCAAGTCTTCTCCCAAGATTCCTCAGGACGGAAGTTGCTCTCTCCTCAGTGGACTCGATAAAAAGCGGCGCGTTCGTTTCGAGAATCCACGGAGATCCACGTCGCTGCAGAATGTGGCCGAGTGACTGGAGCCATGCGAATCGCTCGTACACCAAGTCCACCGGCTCGCGAAATCGCCGCCGCAATTTGATCGCGGAGACGCCCCTCACTACCAGTCGCAGTAAGTCCGCTGTCATCGCGCGCACTCTTCCAACGCTTATAGCTTGCTCCGAGCCAGACTTGACCCAACTGTCCGGAACCATATCGCCCACAATGAATGCATGCACCTCCCAGCCTTCGCGCTTGAAGCCGCCAATCGTTCCTAGCACATGCGATCGGGGGCCACCCAGCTCAGCGTGGTCCTTGGTCGATACGCGTGGAGCGGCCGATAGATATGCGAGCCGACCGGCAGTCACGACACTTGGATGACTTCTTGGTAGATCTCTTCCAGTAACGCCGTCTGTCTCCGTATGTCAAATCGATCTCTTACGTGCTTCTTGCCCAGGTCACTGAACTGCTCCCAGAGACCGTCGTTCGACAGCAGCTGCGAAAGATGGGCGGCTAGTTCGTCGACATCGCGTTCGGCTGCAAGCAGGCCGGTCTCACCGTGGCGGACAACCTCCGGAATTCCGCCACTCAGCGAGGAAACCACGGGCAGTCCCATGGCTTGAGCTTCCGCGAAGACCATCCCGAACGCCTCTGCATCTCCCGACTCCGCGATCAGACTAGGCACGCAAAACACGCGCGCCCGATTCATCCACTCCTTGACTCGCTCGGGAGGCTGAACCCCGAGAAAATTAGCATCCAGCTTCAGTGATACGGCCAGCCGTTCTAGCTCCGTGCGAAGTTCTCCATCACCAATCACAACGACTTTAAAATCGTGATCGCTCGCCGACTTATGGCATGCCCTCAACAGATACTCGCATCCCTTTTTCTCGACCAGGCGGCCTACGAAGAGAACGACGTTGTCTCGCCGGATACTTGTGTCCTCCTCGAACTTCTCGACATCTATACCGATGTAGTGCTGCACGATCTTGTCAGCAGGAAATCCGGCGCCGATCATGCGGTCCTGAATGAACCTCGAGACGGCGATGAATCGGTGGGCGAAGGACTTCAGTTCGTCGCGCTTCCTCAGGTATTTACGATGCCTGTAAAATGACTTGCGAGCGTACTCATCCTTGGTAGTAACGTCGTACCCGTGGAACGTCACCATCAACGGAACGCCCAACGCTCTAGCCAATGGCATGGCAGAGACTCCGTCCGGGCCGAAATGTGCGTGAATCAATAACGGGTTACGCCTCGCGAGCGGTCTGGAAATCTGGCCGCACGCGCCCAAAGCCAAGAATAATGCCTCACCGATACGCTCCGCCACGCTTCGATTCTTGTTGATCACGTAGCAATCTTCGTCCGGCAGACTCAATCCGTCTACTCTGCGTGAACCAGCGTACACTGGTTTGAACCGCTGCAATGCGCCACCTTGCTCACGAATAAACGTTGCTGAGGCAGGCAGAAGGTGGTCCGCATAGATCGCGATGCTGGGCGCCTGATCATTACTTGGTCTAGACATCGCGCTCTCCTCGCACCCGCAACTGCTGGGCCGTCGAATAGCTAGTCATTACGTACAAGGTCCAGAATAAACTCTCATACACCTTTGACATGATGCTCTCGACAACGGCATAGATCAACACGAAAGTGAAGAACGCAAGCGGCCAGAAGTAGATCAGCTGCAGCCTGGCTCGCGCTAGTATCAAGGCACGACGAAGATTCAACCCGAGACTCATGATAAAGAGAAGTAGCCCGCCTAAACCTAGGTTCACCCACCACTCGAGGTATGCATTGTGTGCACTGTCCGCCCAAAGATTCGACGAGTAGAACCCGAGGTTATCGCTCCAGAACCCACCGAATCCAAAACCCAGCATGGGACGCTCTCGGATCAAGTCGGCAACAGCGGCCCAAAGAATCGTGCGGCCAGACAGTGTCATGCTTCTTCCGAATCGAGCGAGAATCTCGTCCGCGTTACTTACGACAAGTGTACCGACACCGACGACAGTCAGCAGCACGAAGACTGTCAGTGGAACGGCCTTGTAACCCTTGGCGAGGAAGAAGCGGCGAAAAACGATAAGCGCCAGAATAAGCAAGAACACCGCCCAGGCCGTTTTAGAGGACGACACGAACAGCATTGCAACACAGACGAATGCCGAGACCGAATACTTTACTCGAGAAATGGAGGACGAGCTGGTTGCTACAACGAGAAGTGTCGCCAACGATCCGAGACACATCGCTCTTCCGAACGCATTCTTGTGATGGAACACGCCACGCCACGCCATTTCACGCGTGTCATCAAAAAAGGCATAAGACGGCAAGAAGGCATTAGCCAGCATGCTCAAGATTGCAGCTGTTGCCAAGGCAGCCGCTACAACGCGAAGCTGTTCCGCAATCGAATAGCGCGAAGCGAGATAGACGCCGAGGATTGTGGAACCACCGAACATTATGGACCGCTTGAACGTGGTGGCGGGCTGCGTAGACCAGAAAACCGACGCGACGGCGAGAACTACGATGGCTAGGATGAATTTGTCAGCCGTCAGCATATCCCACGTTCGCCGAACCCACCCGCGTCGCTTTGCTAGGAAATAGAAGGCGATCACGTACAGACCGATCCACAGATATCTTTGCAGCGGTGCCTCTGTCTGATCGCCGAGGATCACCGGAACCATCGCACCCGAGATTAGGAACACGATGGCGAACGCGAATGCCCGGTGCCCAGCGCGACCGATGGCTTTGGGAAGCGCCATCGGCGGACCGAGGTAAGTCGGAGTAAGTGTGGTACTACTTGAGCCAGACATCTAGGTCTACGTCCAACATTTGCTGAAGGCTCGTGATTTCATTCTCAAACTCGGCAGTCAGCCGCAGGCGATCCTGAGTCGACAGACGCGGCGCTGGCGCCATATTCGCATTGCGCAGTCGGGCGACCATACGGGTCCGGACATCCTCAGGAATCAGCGGCTTCAGCAGATTCTTCAGCCTACTCGGCCTCCTCAGGTAGTCGTGCA
>JAHHLP010000319.1 GCA_018679295.1 Rhodothermia bacterium | reverse complement strand
GAATACGCCGACCCGATGGCGCTGACGCCCGAGTGGATCTACCAGAAAAGGGATTCTCTAGGCCAGCTTTATCTCCTTGGTAACGCGGGCGGATTCGTCCAGATTGACCGCCGCCGGCCGCTCGTGGCCGAGAATATCGACTTCCTGGATCGGTATGGGTTCGAAGTCCGGGGGCTGTGGCATCTGGTTGGACCGGATAACGCGGGGGAGATCGTTTCATATGGCGCAGGCGGTCCGTTCCTCACGTACGCGTTCTATGACGAGGAGACGGGGCGCAACTACCTGATAGACGGGATGGTGTTTGCACCCGGATTCGACAAACGTGAGTTCCTGAGACAGTTGGAGGTGATCGCCCACACGTTCAAGTCTCGGGCTGAGCTTGAGCCGCCCCAGATTGCTGCTGTAGACAAATGACTGACAAACGGATCGTCGCGCGCCTTAAGTCGCTGATGGCCGGTGCGCTGATTGTCTTCCTCGCGACAGCATGCAGTGGAAGCGGCTCTCCGATCGAGCCGGATCGCTTCGTTGCCGTCCTTGTGGATCTGCACCTCACGGAGTCGCGCCGTGAGATTGTGGGAGATATGCCACCGGCGACGCGCGATTCCATACTGGAATCTCATGACGTTTCCGAGACACAGTACGAGCGGTCGGTCCGATACTACACCGAGCGTCCCGAGGAATATTTGCAACTCTACAACGCCGTTATCGACAGCCTCTCCGCTGAACTGGGCGAGCTGGAAGAATCGGGTGAGGTGGAGTTGATAGAGCGGTAGTCATTCGATCTTTGACGCGAGCTGCGTCAATTCGAAAGACCCATCGAGATCAGGCGACGTTCGCACGTAACCCTCTCGTATCAGCCAGTCGAGACATTGTGCGAGTGCCGTCTCTTCCACGCCGGCAGATGACACCCATTCCTGTCGCGGGTGCCCCGACTTGATGAGCGAGACCACCTCCCGGGCGAGACGGTCCCTTTCCGCCGTTGACGGTTCGCCGGCGTCGCGATCAATGCAGACATCACAACGGCCACATTGCGGCGCAGGTGTTTCTCCAAAGTAGGCAAGCAGGTATTCGCGTCGGCAGGCGCGGGTGTTCGCATACGAGACCATCTCTCGCAGCCTCCTCTCTCCCGCTCGCCGGCCCCGTCCCACTTTCTTCTTGTCCAGTCCGAGCCGCTGCTGCCTCGGCTCACTCAGTACGAAGACGGTCCCCTCAGTCGCCGGTCGCCAGTCGAGTGACCCTGTTTCCGAGAGGTAGTCGAAGGCGCCGGCAACAGCCGACGCCTCCAAACCGGTTTGTTCGGACACTGCGTCAGTGCTAAGGGACGCCCAAGAACGCTCGGACTCCAGAAGCCGCTCGTTCCGCAGCACCCATATTGCAACCCGGGCGACGGTTTCGCCCGAATCCAGCGCGGCCAGGGCGCGAATTGCGGGAAGATTGCGGATCATCACGTAGCCGCTCACATTACGATCGTCCAATAACGAAACGACACCCTGCCGGTCGAGATATCCCAGAGCACCCCGAACATCCGCGACGTCGCACGAGGCTGCACGCGCCGCGGCATCCTCCATCACCATGGACGGACCGTCCCCCCTGGCACCCACCGGTATTCTCGCGATGCTGCAAATACCGTCGTACACCGCTCGAATGGTGGCAACATCCGGATAGGACCTTCGGATGAGGGCCTCCTGAACCGCTTCGTCGCCGTCGTTGTAGAGCAGCACCGCGTACGATTTCCGGGCATCTCGGCCTGCGCGGCCCGCCTCCTGATAATAGGCCTCGAGGCTACCCGGCACGTTCACGTGAACGACAAAACGAACATCAGCCTTGTCGATGCCCATTCCGAAGGCGCTTGTCGCTGCGATGACCCGAAGCTCGCCACTCATCCACCTGGTTTGGCGGTCATCCCGCACCTGTCGGGGAACCCCCGCGTGATACGCCTCGGCAGTAACCCCCATTCCGGCCAGCCAGCCCGCCCACTGCTCCGCTTCGTGCCGGGTGGACGCATATAGTATGCCTGAACCCTCCACGCCTCTCAGCACGGATTCGACACGCCGCCGCTTGTTCTGATTTCTAAACACGGACCAAACGATGTTGGGACGGTCGAAGCCTCCGGCAACCTGAATCGGGGTTTCGAGACGCAACGAGGCTACTATGTCGCGTTGCACGGCCGGGGTCGCAGTAGCCGTGAGGGCTACAATCGGCGGGCGTCCCAGCACCTCCAAAGCATCTGCAATCTCGAGGTAGGCAGGCCGGAAGCTGTG